>JANXXM010000101.1 GCA_025350645.1 Ferruginibacter sp. | reverse complement strand
GTGACCGGGTTGACAGTTTTACAGTTTTTAAACAAATTTATTTACAACAAACCAGTAGGCAGAGTAAAGCATACACTTGCTGATTAACTCCGCCAACGGGTTAACATTAAATAAAACAAGCAGGCAGTTAACAGGCGATATAAAAATTTCTTTATAAACTTAGTAGGACTGGTTTGCTTTGTGTGAAATAAAAATTTTACATTCGATTATGGCCAAAATAAAAAAACCAAAACATATAGCTATAGCCGGTAACATAGGCGCTGGCAAAACCACTCTTACGGAAATGCTTAGCAAGCATTATAAATGGATACCGCAGTTTGAAGATGTAGACCATAACCCATACCTTAACGATTTTTATGAAGACATGCCCAGGTGGAGTTTTAACCTGCAGATATTTTTTTTGAACAGCAGGCTTAAACAACTGCTGGAAATACAACGTGGTACAGAAACCGTTATACAGGATAGAACTATATACGAAGATGCCAATATTTTTGCACCAAACCTGCACGATATGGGGCTTATGGGGAAACGTGATTTTGAAAATTATTACCAGTTTTTTGAAACATTAAAGAGCATGGTACAACCGCCGGATCTGTTGATTTACCTTAAAGCATCTGTACCCACCCTGGTATCGCAAATACAAAAACGGGGCAGGGAATATGAAGAAAACATACGGCTGGATTACCTAAAAAAACTTAATGATTATTACAATAATTTTATAGACGGCTATAAAGAAGGTAAGCTGCTGATTATAGACGCAGATAATAATAAATTTGCAGAAAATGAAGAAGACCTAGGTATAATAATTTCTAAAATAGATGCTGAATTATTTGGGTTGTTTTAATAAAAAGTTTGATAATACTGATCCGCCTCTGGCGGATTTTTTATTCATTATTTTTTCTTAAAAATTATCATTAACACAAAAGTAAAATGTGGGTTATATTTATACCATTTATACATCAGTGAAATTAAATAACTCATGACAGCATATAAAATTCCGCCGCAAACGCATATTGGTCATGTACACTTAAAAGTAGGCAACCTGCAGCGTTCTATAGATTTTTATTGCGGGTTGCTGGGTTTTGAAATAACTACCATGTATGGTAAAGATGCGGCATTTATATCTGCAGGTGGGTATCATCATCATTTAGGCTTAAATACCTGGTACAGTAAAGACGGGTTACCGGCACCACTTCACAATGCAGGCTTGTATCACACTGCAATATTGTACCCCACAAGAAAAGATCTTGCAATAATTTACAAGCGGCTTATAGATGCAGGCTACCCTTTTACTGGCTTTGCAGATCATGGTGTATCTGAGGCATTGTATTTAAATGACCCCGATGAAAACGGGGTAGAATTGTATTGGGACAAGCCCCGTGAGGAGTGGCCTTTGAATGAAGATGGAAGTATAAATATGTATACAAAAGCCCTAGATCTTACACAACTTTTAAGTGAACTAACCTGAACCAATATTTTTTATATTATCTTCCAGATAGTCATTCGTTATAACAAACGGCCATTCATTTTTCATTTTTGCTTTTACAAAATAAACTACAAGCCCGCTGCATAAAACTACAGCAAAACTTATTATTACCACTGTGCCTGTTGCATAAAAAACAAACAGCCACATAGCTATAGCAAGCAGAACCGGAAAAGGATAAAAAGGCATTTTAAATGGCAGTTCCCTTGTTCCTTTTCTTTTTCTAAGCAGCATTAAACCTACGCCCTGCCCTATAAACTGCACCATTATTCTCATGGCAAGAATACCACTAATAACATCGCCCATGCGAAACAATAAACTAAACACAAATGCAAATGCTGCAAGCACTAGTAAAGAGATGTAAGGAAAGTTTTTTGTGGGATGAAGTTTTGCAAATATTTTAAAAAAAGCACCATCTCTTGCGGCAGCAAAGGGCACACGGCTATAGCCGAGCATCACGGCAAATAAAGATGCAAGTGCTACCCATAGAACCATTATAGTAATTACGATGGCAGCATTGTGCCCATACAATCTTTCAATAAAAGTGCTTATCACAAAAGTTTTGGTATCTGCAACCTGCCATGCTTTAATTTCCTGCCACGGTATTACACTTGTTACACTTACGTTCATTGCCAGGTATAATACTGCTATGGCAATTATAGAAATAAACATGCTTTTTGGAATATTTTTTCCGGGGTTTTTTATTTCTCCACCAAGGTGGCAAACGTTGTAATAACCCAGGTAACTATAAATGGTTTTTACACACGCTTGTCCAAATAAAAAGGAGGCAATGGTATTTATATTGAAATTGTTTTTTGCATCAAAAAGAGGTTGCGTAAAATTGCCGTGCGTTATTCCGCCAAATATTATCCAGCCAAGTGTACCCACAACTCCCAGCCAAAGCAGCACACCTATTTTACCGATACTTTCCACTTTTCTATATAGCAAAAACGTTACAAAAATAATTACAGCACCGCTTAGTAATTTTTGTTGCCACACTTGCAGCGGCACCAGGTAAATAAAATATTGTGCAAAGCCGATGGCTGCAGATGCAGCTACAAGCGGTGCCTGTATTATGGTTTGCCATACGTACAAAAAACTCATCATTTTGCCTGCACCTTTTTCTCCGTAAGCAACTTTTAAAAAATTATAGCTGCCGCCCGCCATCGGGTAAGCCGCACCCAGTTCGCTCCATATCATTGCATCTATAAAAGAAAGTACTGCACCTGCAACCCAGGCCCACAGGTACATTCCGCCGAGTAACCCTATAACAATAGGCATAGTAATAAATGGCCCAATGCCTACCATGTCTATCATATTTAAAACTGTAGATTGAAATAAACCGAGCGTGCGGTTTTGCGTATCAGCAACTGCCATACCATGAAGTTAAGTAAGAAGATTAGTGCAACAAAAAACATCGGATAGCTTAAACTAAACAAACAATGTTTCTAAATAGTGTTCATTTATACCAAAAAGATATTTCAAAGCTTTTACCTTTTCAATATTTTCTTTGAAGATATTTTCAGAAAAATTATTTTTTATTCCTACTATTAAAATATTTTTAGGAGTATGCTCTTCATCAATAAATTCAAATACTTTGGTTTTGTAACCGTATGCTTCCATTATTAAAGAACGGATTGTATCTGTTACCATTTCTGCCTGCCGCTCCAATAAAATGCCGTGCTTTGTTATAAATTTTAATGCATTTGCCGGAGCCATTTGTTTGCGAATTTGCTTATGGCAACAGGGTGCACAAATTATAATTTTTGTATTTGCTTTTATACCTTTGGCTATTGCATCGTCGGTGGCTGTGTCGCATGCGTGCAGGGCAATGAGCATATCAATATTTTGTAACGCTGTTTGCTGTATGCTGCCTTTTGTAAAATGTAAATGATGGTAACCGCAAAGCTGTGCAATGTTAGTACACTTTTTTACTAAATCATCCCGCAGCTCAACACCGGTAAGGGTTGCATCAATGTTTTTATTTTGTAAATAATCGTATAATGCAAAGCTGAGATAGCCTTTGCCGCTACCCATATCTGCAACGCTAAAACCATTTTGCAATGGAACATCTTTTAATATACCATCAATAATTTCTACATACCGGTTTATCTGCTTAAACTTATGCTGCATTTCTTTTTTTACGTTTCCTTCTGCACCGGTTACACCCAGTTCTTTTAAATAAACTGCATGGCTGTTTATAATTCTTTGTTTTTGTTTATCATGAGTAGCTGCCGCTACAATTATATTTTTTTCCGTATTCTTTTTTACTGTTTTATCTTTTCCTGTTTTATTTACAGAAAAATAGATAACCTCACTTGCTGTAAAAACATCAGCATTAAAAAAATCTTCCTGCAATATTTTTTTAATAATTGTTGAAGATTCTAAGAGGAAGAAATTTTTTGTGATATCGTTTGTAGGATAGCGATAAATAAAAGAAAACATTTGTACATCTTTTATTATAAGTGGTTTTATAAAAATATTTTTTAGAGCGGCTTCTGCATTTCTTTTATTGCCTAGTGTAATTTTATGAAGTGTTTTATTTTTGGCAGCGGCAGCTATATTTTCCAGCAGTTCATCAACTTTACTTATCATTAATTAATTCTTTTAGGCAAATATAAAACTACCATTCCGTATGCAGTTTTTTATTGAACTCAACAAAAGTTCCTTTTTCATTTGCTTTTTCGCCAAAAAATTTTAAAGGTGCTTCCATTTGTTTCGGTTTCATGTAACCGGGTAGTGGCGCAGGCTGCCCATCTGTGCCGCTCATAAAAACAGTTGTAGGGTAAGATAATTGCCCGCCGGTTAAATAAATGGCTAGTTCGTTTGTACGGTATTGTGTATTGTATTTAAACGTTTTTTTATTAAAACTGATTGCCTCCCTGGACTCTGCATTATATTTTACAGCATAATAATGTTCGTTTATATACGAAGCAAGTTTATCGTGGGTATAAGTTGTTCTATCCATTTCTTTGCACCATCCGCACCAGTCTGTATAAATATCTATGAGCACCGGTTTAGGATTTTTTGCATATAACTCATTCAATTGCTCCATCGTTATCCAGTTTATTTTTTCTTTGTTTTTTGTTTTAAAAGAAAAAATTATTACCCCGCAAAAGAGGATAAATAAAAGACCAAAAACTTTCTTCATGGCTAAATGGTTTAACTTTATACGTATGAATGAAAAATTACCACAAAAAATTGTAGTAGCAATAACTGGTGCCAGCGGTGCAATATATGCAAAGCTTTTATTAACAAAATTATCTCAATTGCGGCGTCAAATTGCAGTATTATCTGTGGTAATGACGGATAATGCAAAAGAAGTGTGGGCTACAGAGCTCGAAGAGGAATCTTACAAAAACTTTGATTTGCAATTTTATGATCAGCACGATTTTATGGCACCCTTTGCATCGGGTTCTGCAAAATATACCACAATGATAATTGTACCCTGTAGTATGGGCACACTCGGGCGGATAGCTACAGGAATATCCAACGATCTTATAAGCCGTGCGGCAGATGTAATATTAAAAGAAAAAAGAAAACTTATTTGTGTAGCAAGAGAAACACCCTATAATCTTATTCATCTTAAAAATATGGAGGCAATTACACTGGCTGGGGGCATCATTTGCCCGGCCACACCTTCTTTTTACAGTAGGCCAAAAACCATTGAGGAAGCTGCCTATACTGTAGTTGACAGGATTATTGACCTTGCAGGATTAGAAGCAGAAAGTTATAGGTGGGGAAATGGTAATTAATTAATGTGTGTAAATAGTTTTGTAAAGCTAATACCGCAGTAAATAATAAATAAAATAAAATGCCGAATCAAATATTGATTCGGCTTTTTTAAATGATAGTTAAATTATCTCAGATCCACCACCTCTACCCCGGCATACTTTTTAGCATCAAAAATAAAAGTAGCATCAGGCACATTCGTATTACCGGTAAGGCTTGTAGTACTGTAAGTATATTTGTTGCCCGTTTTTTCAAATAATTTCGTGCTCACTATAGAGTTATTATCTATATACAACAATATTTTAAAAAATGCTTTGGTTTTATCTACAGGTGTAAGTTCTACTTCATTCATATATTTACCAGCATTTTTTACCAGACCATTTAATTTATACAAAAAATCTTTATCGTAAAAATTAGTAAATAATTTTTGTGGCGTTATAGAATTTGCGTTAGGGTCTATTTTATTAATAGTTACTTCGTTAGATGATTTATCGTAAGACCAAACACTATTTCCATCAGAATAAATTTCCTGCCCAGTAACGCTAATGCGGTATTTATTTCCTTTCATATAAACGGTTCCTGTTTTTGAACCAAGCGTTTTGCCACCTGAATTTTCTATTTTTAAAGCAAATTTTCCCTGAACACTTTTGTAAGTTTTAAATTTTGCACTTACTGCATCCAGTAATTTTTTTGCATTGGCATCGTAACTACCTGCAGTTTTTTGTGCATTCACATTTATAAAAGCCATTACAGTAAGTAATACAGTGGTTATAATTTTCTTCATATTCATTTATTTATTTTAAGATGTGCAAATATAGGCAATAGACTTTTTTATTAAATATCCGTTTAAAGCCATCTGCCAAAGGTTTTGTTAATACCATAAATAAGCCAAAGCATAAAATGATTTTAAAATAATTATTTAAAATACGGTAACAAACTAAATACAGCTTTAGCAAGAGCGTTAATTTTAATTTGCAATAACTTATTTTTGTCCACATGGCCAAAGCTTTTTCAGAAACTCCTTTAATGCAACAGCACAATGCTATAAAGGCTAAATATCCTGATGCTATTTTACTTTTCAGGGTAGGGGATTTTTATGAAACCTTTGGGCAAGATGCAGTAATAACCTCGCAGGTGCTGGGTATTACGCTCACAAAAAGAAATAATGGTGATGAAAATTCTTCACAACTTGCCGGGTTTCCGCATCATGCACTGGATACTTATTTGCACAAATTGGTAAAAGCTGGCTACAGGGTGGCTATATGCGACCAGCTGGAAGATCCTAAAACAGCAAAAGGTATTGTAAAACGTGGTGTAACAGAACTCGTAACCCCCGGTGTAGCCACCAGCGATAAATTACTGGAACATAACAGCAATAACTTTCTGGCATCGCTACACATTACAGATGCGATTATTGGAATGTCATTTTTAGACATAAGCACTGGCGAATTTTTTATTGCAGAAGGCGATAAAGAATACACCGATAAATTATTGCAAAGCCTGCAGCCGGCAGAAGTTATTTTTCAGCGCAATAAACAAAAATTATTTAAAGAAACATTTGGTAATACTTTTTTTACCTACACATTAGATGAATGGGTTTTTGCAGAGTTGTATGCAAATGAAATATTGCTGAAACACTTTGGCACACACAGTTTAAAAGGCTTTGGAGCCGAAGGAATGCAAGCAGGAATAATTGCTGCAGGGGCTATTTTGCATTATTTAAAAGATACCGAACACCCCAACCTGCAGCATATAACATCCCTGCAAAGAATAAATAAAGATGATTATTTGTGGATGGACAGATTTACTATTCGCAACCTGGAACTGATATCTGCTAATGAAAACAGCAGCTTATTTAAAACCCTTAATAATACTGTTTCTCCCATGGGTGCAAGGCTCATAAAAAGATGGATGCTAATGCCGCTGAATGATATTAACAGGATAAATGAACGGCTGAATGCTACTGAATATTTTATTAAAGAAACGGATGTAAGAATCAAAATAACACAACATATAAAACTTGCCGGAGATGTAGAAAGACTTGCTGCAAAAGTGCCACTCAAAAAGATAAATCCGAGAGAGGTATTACAGGTGGCAAAAGGATTACAGCAAACAGATGCCATTAAAATTATTTGCACATCTTCATCAAACGAATACTTAAAAAGACTGGGAGATTCTTTAAATGGCTGCCAGTATATTCTTGCAAAAATATTTAAAGAAATAAATGAAAACCCACCGGCGGCAATAAACAAAGGAGGCCTTATAGCTACGGGTATTCATGCAGAGCTGGATGAACTGAGGACTATTGCAAGCGGTGGAAAAAATTATCTTTTAGAGTTACAACAAAAAGAAGCCATCAATACCGGCATATCTTCTCTAAAAATAAGCTTTAATAATGTTTTTGGATACTATCTTGAGGTAACGAACCTGCATAAACCAAAAGTGCCGGAAACCTGGATACGCAAGCAAACTCTTGCCAATGCCGAGCGTTACATAACGCCAGAACTTAAAGTATATGAAGAAAAAATTGTAGGAGCAGAGGATAAAATTGTACAAATAGAAGAACAGATTTTTAGAGAATTATTAAATGAACTGCAGGATTATATTGCTCCTATGCAGGTAAACGGTCATGTAATGGCCGTATTGGATTGCCTTTGCTGTTTTGCAAATAATGCCCTGCAATACCAGTATAAGAAACCGTTGTTGCACAACGGTTTTGAGTTGGAATTAAAAGACAGCCGCCACCCGGTTATCGAGAGAAATATTCCTGCAACTGAAACATACATTAGCAACGATATTTTTTTAGATGCAGCTACCCAACAACTCATTATACTTACCGGCCCAAACATGAGTGGTAAAAGCGCCATACTGCGGCAAACTGCGCTTATAACCTTAATGGCGCACATGGGTAGTTTTGTACCGGCATCTGCTGCAAAAATTCCGCTGACGGATAAAATATTTACAAGGGTGGGCGCATCGGATAATATTACCGGTGGTGAAAGTACTTTTATGGTAGAGATGAATGAAACGGCGAGTATCATCAACAACCTTACTGCACGCAGTTTAATTTTGCTGGATGAAATTGGCAGAGGAACTTCTACCTACGATGGTATTTCTATTGCATGGAGCATTGCAGAATTTATACACCAGCACCCGCATGCGCCCAAAACATTATTTGCTACACACTACCACGAATTGAATGAACTGGAGAATAAATTTGACCGTATAAAAAATTACCACATCACTAATAAAGAGATAGGTAATAAAATAATTTTTCTCCGTAAACTTGCGCCGGGTGGCAGCACACACAGCTTTGGTATACATGTAGCCCGTATGGCAGGGATGCCGCCAGCACTCATTGACAGGGCAAATGAAATCTTGCTGCAACTCGAAGAAAAGAACAGCGATGAAAAAGGTATTGCCCGCACTACAGATATTTCAGCAAAAATTAAAGTCCTTAATATGCCCAAAGTGCAGTTAAGTATTTTTGACGCACATAGTGATACTTTTAACGAAATAAGAATTGCGCTGGAAAAAGTGGATATAAACAGGCTTACACCAGTAGAAGCGTTATTAAAATTGCAGGAAATAAAGGAGAAGATAAAATAACCGGAACATAATTATATAAAGCAGCATTGCATTGTATAATACCCTCTTTAAAATATCTTTACTATACGATGAAAAAACTGGTATTTATATTTGTCTGTTTTCTGAATACTTTATTTGTAATGGGGCAAGGCTGCCCGATAACTTCTCTTGGCCAAAATCCAGCTACAGCATTTCCTGTTTGTGGCAATACCGTTTTTCAACAAATAAGCGTGCCTTTGTGTTTAGGTAATGATCTTTACACTGGTTGTAACGATGCGGCACTTTACGCAAACAGAAATCCATACTGGTATAAATTTACCTGTTACCAAAGTGGCACCTTAGGTTTTATAATAAATCCTCTTGCGGTAAATGAAGATTATGACTGGCAGTTGTATGATATTACAGGGCTTAATCCGGATGATGTTTACACCAATCGAAATATTATCGTTACAGGAAACTGGTCAGGTTCTTATGGTGCTACAGGTGCGCAGGGAAACACTCCAAACAGTTCTACATATCCCTATCAAAACATAAGATGCTCATCATCGCCTGAGGCAAATGAGCCCCGCTTTGAAACTATGCCGCCGCTCATAGCAGGCCACAATTATCTTTTACTTGTAAGCCATTTTACTGATACACAAAGTGGTTACAACCTGTCTTTCAGCGGGGGTACTGCAGTTATTACAGATCCTTTAGAGCCGCACCTGGCAAGCGCTTCGGCACCTTGCGATGGTACAGAAATAAGAGTGAAGCTAAATAAGGCTATGAAATGTAATACGCTACAGCCTGATGGTGGAGATTTTATTGTAACGGCACCCAATGGTGCTACCATTGCCGCTACAAGTGCTCTATCTGAGCAATGTGCAGTAGGCTTTGATTTTGATTCCCTTTCTGTTTTTTTACCCTCACCACTTTTACCAGGTACCTATACTATCGCTGTAAAAAACGGAAATATTGATAACAATACTTTACTGGACAATTGCGACAGGCCCATACCCGTGGGAGAAAATGTAAGCTTTACCGTTTACCCGCTTTTTCCTACACCAATGGATAGTATAACAGCACTAAAATGCGAGCCACAAACACTTGAACTCGTTTTTAAAAAGAAAATAAACTGTGCAAGTATTGCTGCAGATGGCAGTGACTTTACGGTTACAGGGCCATACGCAGTAAGCGTTACGGGCGCACGAGGAATATGTGATAAAAATAATTTGACTTACAAAATAATAGTAGATCTTGCCGCACCGCTGCAAACCGGCGGTAATTTTTTAATAAACCTGCAGCAAGGTACAGATGGCAATACTATAATAGATGAGTGTGCAAAGCAAACGCCACCCACATCCCTTCCTTTTACTGCAAAAGATACAGTGAATGCGAATTTTGCCAATAACGATATATTGTATACCTGCTACAAAAACGTGGTGAATTACCAGCACAATGGGGCGCATGCGGTAAACTACTGGCATTGGACTTTTGGTAATGCACCAGATAATTTTACGCAAAACCCATCCGTTGTTTACACCAACTTCGAAAATAAAACTACCACGCTTATAGTAAGCAACGGCGTGTGCAGCGATACTGCCACTGCTGTTATTGTTTTTGATAATTATTTAAAAGCAGATTTTGAAGTTACAGCATTGGTGTGCCCTGAGGATAAAGCCATTTTTAAAAACAATACACTTGGGCGTATCGTTACTTGGGATTGGCAGATTGGTAATGGCAACATTATTTCTGTAAAAGATCCTACGCCACAAATTTACCCGCCACGCCCTTCTACTGATTATACTGCTATGCCAAGACTTATTATAAAAAATGATTACGGATGTTTTGATACCATTAGCAAGAAAATAGCTGTAATATTTAGCTGCTATATTGCTGTACCCAGCGCATTTACGCCAAATGGGGATGGACTGAACGATTATTTATATCCGCTGAAAGCTTATAAAAGCAGCAATCTTGTTTTTGCGGTATACAACAGACTGGGCCAACGTGTTTTTTATACAGAAAACTGGCAGCAAAAATGGGATGGTAAATTTAAAAACCTGCCACAGAACCCCGGAACTTATGTGTGGACGCTGGAATACACCAACACAGATACCAATAAACGAGTACAGCAAAAAGGTACAAGCATTTTAATCAGATAAATTTATTGATAAATAATTATTATTTTTAGGGCATTACCTGCTGTTTTGCCAGATTATTTTTGCACTACTGTTACTTTACTACTAATTATTCTTATTTTCGCTAACTTACCGAAACACAATGTTATGTATGCTTATTTGCAGGGAAAATTTACTTATAAGAGTCCGGCGGTAATTCATATAGATGCCGGTGGAGTAGGATATGAAGTAAATATAAGTTTGAATACTTATGCATTTATAGAGCCGTTATCCGAAGGTAAACTTTTTACGTATCTACAAGTAAAAGAAGATGCTCATACGCTTTTTGGTTTTTTTGAAAGGGCAGAAAAAGATATGTTTGTGCTATTAATAAGTGTATCCGGGGTAGGTGCATCTACTGCAAGAATGATGTTATCTGCACTGCGGCCTGATGAAGTTTCTGCAGCAATAAATGGGGGTAATGTAAAATTACTGGAGAGCGTAAAAGGAATAGGAAAAAAAACGGCTGAAAGACTTATACTTGAACTAAAAGGTAAAACAGATAAAACAATTACAGGCAGCTATTTAAGTGGAACAAGTGTCAACACTTTGGAAAATGATGCCGTGAATGCATTGCAGGCATTAGGCATTACCAGAACACAGGCAGAATCATCCGTACAAAAAATAACAATAGCAGAACCCGGTATCACCAAACTGGAAGACCTAATTAAAAAAGCATTAAAAGCCATTTGAGACTAGATTTACATTAATTATTTATCGGAATGCTGCTTATAAGAAATTTTATTTTCGCACTACTGCTGTGCTTTAGTATGGGAGCATTAGTTTCTATGACTAATGGCGAAAAAAACCGGAATATCGAAACTCCTCCTTTACTCATAAGAGATACCCCACCACAACCTGCTACCCTTAATTCTTTAAAAGATTATAGAGGAGATGCTGTTTCTTCAGGCAATAAAAACAATCCATATTATTTACCTAACCCTTCTAACGTAAACGACTCTGTGGTGTACAATGCCATTACCCGCACCTACACTGTGTATGAAAAAATTGGTAACCGTTATTATCGTGTACCTGCCAATTATAGCTTTGATGAATTTTGGGCCATGCGAAACAGGCAGGCAGAAAGAGATTATTTTCAAAAGAGAGCCAATACTACCAGCATTCTTAATAGGGGCAAATTATTAAAACCCAAACTTTCCTTATCAGATAATTTATTCAACAGGCTTTTTGGTACCGGTAAAATAGAAATTACCCCGCAGGGAAATGTAGATATTACTGCAGGTTATCAGGGGCAGCGTATAGATAATCCTACTCTGCCGGAAAGGGCAAGGAAGAGTGGCGGGCTGGATTTTAACCTCAATGCCCAGTTGAATGTTAATGCAAATATTGGTGATAAACTAAAATTTCCCATTAATTATAATACACTAGCAAATTTTAATCTGGATAATCAGTTAAAGCTGGATTATACCGGCAATGACGATGATATTGTAAAACGATTTGAAGCAGGCACCGTAAATTTTTCTACAAAAGGTACATTGATACCAGGTGCCCAGCAGCTTTTTGGCTTAAAAACGCAATTGCAGTTTGGCAAATTATTTATTACTACGGTATTGGCAAATCAAAAATCTCAGCGGCAAAATATAAACCTTGCGGGTGGTGCAGCCGCTACAAATTTTGAGTTTAAGGCAGATGAGTATGAGGAAAACAGGCACTTTTTAGTAGGTCAGTATTTTAAAGATAATTACAATGACAGGATGAAAAACCTGCCCGCCCTTACCAGTCCTATACAAATATTGCGAATGGAGGTATGGGTTACCAACAAAAACGGATCTACTATAGAAACCAGAGATGTGGTATGCCTTGCAGACCTTGGTGAGCAAAAACCCTTTTTACAACCGCCTTTTGTGAATGTGCTTACAGCTAATACTGTACCTACCAACAATACCAATGATCTCTATAAAAAAATATTGAGCCAGCCGGATCCACGCAACCCTGCACTCGTTTTCAGTAATCTTACCAATAACCTTCAACTGCAGCCGGTTCAGGATTTTGAAAAAACATTTGCCAGAAAACTAGATAGTACCTCATATAAATTTAACCCGCAGATTGGTACACTTTCCCTTAGCCAGCCCTTACAGCCAGATGAAGTATTGGGTGTAGCATTTCAATATACAAATGGTGGAAAAGTGCTGCAGGTCGGGGAATTTTCTCAGGATGTACCACCGGATACTACTTCCGCTACACAAAAAGTATTGTATTTAAAAATGCTGAAAGCTACATCTCAGCGGCCCACTTTACCCATCTGGGATCTCATGATGAAAAATGTGTACAGTATTGGCTACGGAGTATTATCGTCTGCAGATTTTAAACTGGATGTATTGTATGAAGAGCCAGGGCTTGGTGCAAAAAGATATTTACCCTTTGGCGATAAAAATCAGGGTACACCTATATTAACGCTTGTAAATCTTGACAGGCTCAACAGCCAGAATGATCCACAACCAGATGGCGTGTTTGATTATGTGGAAAACTACACAGTAGTATCTGCTTATAGCCGGGTTGTTTTTCCTGTGCTGGAACCTTTCGGTAAAGACCTTGCCACACAGGTATACAATACCGTACCCATTACTGCAAAAGATACCTTATTTTATTATTTGTATGATTCTATAAAAGCGGTAGCGCAGCAATATCCAAATCTCAATCGGTTTTTATTGAGAGGTTCTGCCAAAACAAGTGGCTCATCCGATATTAGTATTGGGTACAATATTCCTAAAGGATCAGTAAGCGTAACTGCAGGTGGGCGGGTATTACAGGAAGGTATAGACTATGATATAAATTATGATCTGGGTACTATAAAAGTAATAAACCAGGCTATACTAAATGCCGGGCTTCCGGTACAGGTAAATTTTGAAAACAATGCAAGTTTTGGTTTGCAGCAGCGCTCTTATATGGGTGTGCGATTAGATTATTTACTAAAAAACACGGCTAAACAACAGATATCTTTTGGTGCAACAGCCGTACGGCTAAGTGAAAGACCATTCTTTACAAAAGTTACGCTGGGCGAAGATCCTATAAGAAATTCCATGTACGGGCTGGATGTAAATTATCGTAAAGATGCACCCAGGCTCACCAAACTGCTGGATAAACTTCCCTTTTATAGCACCACAGCAGCATCTACCATAAATGCGTATGCAGAAGGAGCTTTGTTAAAGCCTGGCCATGCGCCACAAATAGGCAGGGGTAGTGCAGGGGTTATTTATATTGATGATTTTGAAGGAACACAATCCGGCATTGATCTTCGTTTTCCGAATACCGCATGGGGGTTATCTTCTACGCCTTTTGGTGCTACGGATAGTACAGGTAATGTTTTACTTTTCCCCGAAGCTGCAGATAATAATAATTTAAGTTATGGCAAGAAGAGGGCAAAAATAGCCTGGTATCAAATAGAGCAAGTGCTGCAACAATTTCGGGCATCAAATAATCCTATTACTGATCCTAAATTACTGAGCGATCCAAGGGTAAGACAAGTATACCAGAAAGAAATTTTCCCACAAAAAACTACTGGCTTCGGCGAAAGCCAGTTACCTACTTTTGATCTTGCTTATTACCCGCAGGATCGTGGGCCTTATAACTATGATTCTACCGGTATAAATGCACAGGGCCAGTTACTAAATCCAAAGACCCGCTGGGGTGGTTTGCAGCGTAGCATAGATCAGACAGATTTTGAAACCGCCAATATAGAATTTATAACAGGATGGGTGCAGGATCCTTTCATTAACTCACCACTTAACCCAAATGCATCATCCTCTACTGGCGGTAATTTATATTTTAACTTGGGTAATGTGTCAGAAGATGTATTAAAAGACGGTCGTCGTTTTTATGAAAATGGTTTACCCACACCTAGCGCACCAGCCCCGGTTGACGAAACAGTATGGGGAAGAGTACCGAGAAATCCTATACAGGTTACCAATGCTTTTACCAACAACCCGGATGATAGAAAGTTTCAGGATTTAGGGCTGGATGGACTTAGTGATAGTGGTGAGGTAAGAAAAAGACAGGTATATTTAAATACCATCGCTACTAATTTTGGGACTACTTCTCTTGCTTACCAGCAGGCACTGGCAGATCCATCCAGCGATGATTATAAAAATTACCGAGATGCTTCTTTTGATGGAAGACAGGTAGGCATACTGGCACGGTATAAAAATTATAATTCTCCTGAAGGAAATTCTCCCATAAATACCGGCAGCCAGTTTACTACAGCAGCCACTTTGTACCCCGATGCGGAAGATAATAACAGGGATAATACCCTTAGTGAAACAGAGGAATATTATCAGTACATCGTAAAGTTAAAGCCTAAGAATGATCCTTCTATGCAGATAGGCACCAATTACATTGTAGATAAAAAAGATGTAAGTGTTAATCTTGCAGATGGTACAACCAGGATAGAAACATGGTACCAGCTTCGTATTCCTATTGCATCTTACAATAAAAAAATCGGTAATATTCCGGATTTTAAATCTATCCGTTTTATAAGAATGTTTATGACTGGTTTTGAAGATAGCACAGTAGTACGATTTGGAGAACTACAGCTATCCAGAAATATATGGCGCAAGTTTAAATTTGCCATAAATAACAATGGTATTTTTAGCCCTGCAAATATTACCAATTTTAATGTGGGCGCAGTAAATATAGAAGAAAACGATGCCCGTACGCCATTGCCTTACCGCACACCAAAAGATATTCAGCGGCAGCAAACATTAAGTAACAACGGCGTAAACCTGCTGCAGAATGAGCAAGCACTAACCCTCCAATTTTGTGATATTAAGAAAAACGATGCTAAAGGTGTTTTTCAAGCATTTGCTAATAAAGACCTGCGGCAGTTTAAAAAACTGTCCATGTACATTCATGCAGAACAAAAATCTGCTGCTACGCCTCTTAATGATAAAGACCTAACTGCTGTAGTAAGAATAGGAAGTGATTTTGTAAATAATTATTATGAAATACGCATACCACTTACTAATACAAAATTAGATGCTGCAATAAAGCAAGGTGCTGATAGCGAAAGCTATAATGACAGCCTTTGGAACTCACGAAACTCACTGGATCTGGATCTTGCGGCACTTACTTCCTTAAAGCAACGAAGAAATCTTTCCAGCACACCACTTAACCAGTATTTTGCAGAAATGCAGGCCAGTGGGCAAAAATATGGAGTGATAGGAAACCCGAATCTTGGTGAAGTAAAAGGCATTTTAATTGGGGTAGAAAATACTAATGCAACATCTGCCTGCGGCGAAATTTGGGTGAATGAACTGCGGCTTTCTTCCATAGATGAAAAAGGCGGCTATGCGGCTCTCGGAAGAGTAGATGTGCAACTTGCAGACCTTGGGACACTTTCTATGAGTGCCAATATGCATACACAAGGCTGGGGAACTTTAGAACAAAAAGTAAATGAAAGGGCTAGAGATGATTTCTTTCAGTTTGATGTGGCCACCAACCTGGAGCTCGGTAAATTATTGCCAAAAAAAGCAGCCATGTCTATCCCTGTGTTTGCAAGTATATCCCAATCTGTAAGCAAGCCGGAGTATGATCCTTATGACCTGGATATAAGGCTGAACGATAAACTAAAAGCCATACCAGCCAGCCAGAAAGATTCTGTAAAAAGCGTAGCCGTAGATTTTATCTCTGTAAAAACATTAAATTTTACCAATGTTAGAAAATTAAAAACAAATAATAAGAAACCTAAAATTTACGATGTTTCTAATCTGGATGTGAGCTACTCTTATATTCAAACTAAAAGCCATAATCCACTCATAGAATTTAATGATGTAACCCGCCACAGGGCCGCACTCGGTTATAATTTTGCACCTGCGCCAAAATACATTACACCCTTTAAAAATATATTTAAAAAGCAAAAAACAAAATGGTTGTCTCTCGTAAAAGATTTTAATTTCAATTACATTCCTTCGCAGCTTACTTTTCGTGCAGATATACAGCGCCAGTTTGGGGTTATAAAACCGAGGAGTATTGGCTTCTCAAAATATCCTACAAAGGAAACTTATGACAAATACTTTTTGTTTCAAAGAGATTATATTCTGCGCTGGAACTTTACAAGATCCCTGGCACTGGATTATGTGGCTACCAATAACAGCAGGATAGATGAACCGTTTGGCCGCATAGACAGCAAAGAAAAAAAGGATAGCATTCTCCGTAATTTATTTAAAGGGGGCAGGAATACAGTATTCAACCAGACGGCTACTTTTCAATATGACCTGCCATTATCTAAAATACCACTACTCGATTTTGCTACTGCCAATATTAAATATGCAGCGAGTTATAAATGGATTGGCGCCAGCAGGCTTGCAACCAACCTCGGCAATTTTTTGGAGAATGGGCAGCAAAAAGAAGCTACCGTGCAAATGGATTTTAATAAACTGTATCAAAAATTAAAACTGCTGCGCCAGCTAGATGCACCCACCAATAAAGAAGACCAGGCAAAATGGCGAAACAGGTGGACAAAACTAACAGATAGCGTAACCAACAAAGCAGGCAAACGTGTGCTGCGTACCCGGCGTATACTGGATAAAACAGCTGTGCCTTATGTGAGCACCCCACTAAAAATATTGGGTAAACTGGCTACGAGTTTAAAGCAAATAAATTTTTCATTATCAGAAGTAGCCAGTACAAGATTGCCAGGCTATACAGACAGTACAGAGGCACTGGGACAAAATTTTAAAAGTGGTGCTCCTGGTTTTGGTTTTATATTGGGCAAGCAAATAGATAGTGCATGGCTCAATAGAAAAGCTGCAAATGGCCTCATTACAAAAGATACCAATTTTAATTATTTATTTCAGCAAAACTTTGACCAGACACTTACACTTGCAGCTACACTGGAGCCTGTGAGAGATTTAAATATTACTGTAAATTTTAAAAAGTCATTTACAAAAAATTATTCTGAAACATTCCGTTTTATTGATACCACCGGAGGGGTAAACAGAAAGTTTATGCACCTTACGCCATACTCTACCGGCGGGTTTGATGTATCGTATATTGCCTTTAAAACATTATTTGCAAAGTTTGATCCTAATAGGGTTTCAGAAACTTTCAAAACTTTTCAGGATAACAGGATTATTTTGTCTAGAAGGCTGGGGCAGCAAAATAAGTACTCACAGCAACAGAGACCTGATGGATATTATTATGGTTATGGCAGGTACGCAGTAGATGTATTAATTCCCTCTTTTATAGCTGCATATACCGGGCAAAGTGCAGAAAGTGTTTCGCTCATAAAACAAAATGATGGCAGGACAAAATCAAATCCTTTTAAAGCTATATTACCCAAGCCAAACTGGAATATTACGTACAATGGATTAAATAAAATAAAAGGGCTGGATAAAATATTTAGCAGTTTCAGTGTATCCCACGGGTATACCGGAAGCCTAAGCATGAATGGCTTTACCTCGGCACTGTTGTACCAGGATGTATCTCGTTATGGTTATCCATCATTTTTAGATACCACAGGAGGAGCAAATAATTTTATTCCTTATTTTCTTGTACCCAACATTACTATACAGGAGCAGTTTTCACCGCTGCTTGGTTTTGATATGATGTTTACCAACCAGGTACAGGCAAAATTTGAATATGCTAAAAGCCGTACCCTTAGCCTTAGCTTATTCGATTACCAATTAAGTGAGACAAGGAGCACCGAATTTACTATTGGCGGGGGTTATAGAAAAAGAGGATTAAAATTATTAGGCGGTATTCGATTGCCAAAATTCCTTAACAAGGATGGTGGAAAAAAACTGGATAATGAAATAAAGTTTAGTATGGATTTTCGTATAAGAGATAATGTAACTGCAAATAGCCGGCTGGACCAGGATAATAATTTTGCAACCGGTGGCAGTAAGGAAACCACTATTTCCCCTTCTATAGATTATACCCTAAGCAACAGGGTAGGTCTTAAGTTTTATTATAATCAAACTAAGGTAAAACCATACATATCATCCAGCGCACCCACCACAAATACAAGAGCCGGTGTGCAGGTAAGAATTTCGCTGGCACAATAAAAATCATTTTAAAATTAAAAAAACCAACAATGAAAATCTTTGTTGGTTTTTTTATTGGAAAGTAGTACGCTTATTTTGTTACAGCAGCTTTGCTTAATGGCACAATAGAGGCTCTGCGTACATAAGAAGAATTATAGCGTTTCTATTAAAAAAGCCAGCCATGCTTTTGCATAACTGGCTTTTAATAAAAAAGATTTTTTCTTATTTAAAATCTGCAGCAATAGCAATTTTTGTTTCGTTATCCAGTTTGCCACCTGCATTGCTTAGTTTGTAATCGTCCAGCTTAATGGTGAAGCTGGATACTGCGTTTATTGCATTTGCTTTTACAATAAGCGTAGCAGTTGTTTTTACCGGTTGGGTAATACCATGAATGGTAAGATCTCCTTCTACATTTGCATTGTATGTGCCATCTGTAGTAAATTTTACATCAGCAGGGTTTGTAATTTTCCCCTTAAAAGTTGCACTGGGATTTTTTTCTGAATCCATCCATTTGGCAGAATTAAAATGTTCCTGCATCATAGGATTGCTAAAGTTAAAACCTTTAATTAATGCTTCAAATGCTATAGTTCCTTTTTTAGTATCTATGGCAGCAACGGCAGTTTTGTTTTCAGCCTTTGGTAATGCATCCAATTTTGTAGTAGCATCAAAATTAATAGTGGCAGACGTGGTCGTTTTCTTTTGAGCAAATACGCTTGCGCCAAGTACTGTAAGGGCTGCAATGAGGATTGTTTTTTTCATTATTGTTTGTTTTTAATTTTTGAAATATTTATTTATTGAGTGAGCATCTTTTAAAAGCTATATATACGGTTTCTAAAATCTGGCTGTAAGTACCGCCGTTACACGATCCCTTTATGGAAACAGCATCGCCTTCTTTTATTTTTTTTATGGCTGCTAAATCTTTTTGCTGAAAAGCAAAGATAATATAGGCACCGGTACTATCTTCCATCTTTACATTTAGCGTAGTATCTGCATGCTCAACGCTGCTCACCCTGCCATTTACGCTAATTATTTTTTCAGCATACTTCTTATTTGCCAGCGTATCGTTTGCCTTGTATTCCTGTAAAAAAGCAAGTGCATTTACAATATAATCTGCTTTCACATTAGCAGTATCTTGAAATGTTTTTGTGAAAAGAAACCATACTACTCCAGCCCCTCCAAGCACCAATACCAGGCATGTAATAAATATTCTTTTAAACAGTTTTTTTCTATTTATCATTTCTTAAAAATATCTTAAGGCAAATATATGATGTTTAAACATTGAATATTATTTTTTTTTAAAAAAAATGAAGAAAAAAATAAATTTAACTATCTGGCTTGTTTCTAAAAAAAGTAAATTACAGTATCATCTGCAATAATATCAATTTTGATTGTTAAAAGACATTAAATGATTATTGTATGATTATTTTTACTATAAATACACTATTATGAAATTACTTATTCCCTTAATTTTTCTTTTTTTAATTATGAACACTAATGCACAGTTGGTATACCCCGTGGCAAAAAAAGTACCACAAACAGATGATTATTTTGGTACTAAAGTAACCGACCCTTACCGCTGGCTGGAAGATGATAAGAGTGACGAAACAAAAGCATGGGTTGCGGCAGAAAACAACGTAACCTTTAGCTATCTGGATAAAATACCTTACCGTAATAAATTTAAAACTGCTATTGAAAAAGTGTTTAATTATCCAAAATATTCAGCACCTTTTCGCAATAACGAGTGGTATTATTTTTATAAAAATGATGGCCTGCAAAACCAGTCTGTTTTATACAGGCAAAAAGGATTAAACGGAAAAACCGAACTGGTAATTGATCCAAATTTATTGAGTAAAGATGGTACAACCCGGATGACTACTTTTGTACCCAGCAAAAATGGAAAGTATGCTGTAATAGGATTGAGCGAAGGTGGCAGCGACTGGCAAACTTATAAAGTGAGAGACATGGCTAGCGGTAAAGACCTTGCAGATAAACTGGACTGGGTAAAAATAAGTGGTGCCGCATGGAAGGATGATGGTTTTTACTACAGCCGCTACCCTGCGCCTGCACAAGGGCAGAGTGCGTTAAGTATAAAAAATGAAAATCACCAGGTATGGTTTCATAAGGTAAATAGCCTGCAGGAAAATGATGTATTGCTTTATGAGGATAAAAATAACTTGCAGCGTTTTCATACAGCAGCTACCAGCGAAGATGAACGTTTTTTATATCTTACCATAAGCGACCGTGGCAAAGGTTTTGACGGAAATGCATTGTATGTAATGGATCTGATTGCCGCTGATAAAAAATTTGTACCCATTGTAAAAGACGTAAGCAATGATGAATATAATATTGTGGAGAATACTGCAGACCATTTTTTGATTATGACAAACCAAAATGCGCCCAACAAAAAAATTGTAGCAGTAAGCATAAAAAATCCTGATATAAAAAACGCAGTTACCCTGATAGGGGAGCAAAAAGAACCTTTACAAAATGCAGCCACGGGTGGGGGTAAGTTATTTGTAGATTATTTAAAAGATGTAAGTACAAAAACTTTTGTATATAATTTAAAAGGAAAATTATTAAGCGAAGTAAAATATCCTGCGCTCGGCAATGGTGGAAATATTGGCGGTTATAAAGATGATAAAACGTTGTTTTATGTGTTTACATCATTTACTGTGCCGCCAACTATTTATAAGTATGATGTAGCTACTGGCAAAAGTGAAATATTTAGGGCACCAGAAGTAAATTTTGCGCCAGCAAAATATGATACAAAACAAATTTTTTACACCAGCAAAGATGGTACTAAAATACCGATGTTTATTGTTGCTAAAAAAGGAGTGAAGATGGACGGCAATAATGTAACGCTGCTGTATGGCTACGGTGGTTTTAACATAAATCTTGAGGCTGGTTTTAGTGCTACACTCATTCCTTTTTTAGATGCTGGCGGGGTGTATGCACAGGCAAACCTGCGGGGCGGTGGCGAGTATGGAGAGGCATGGCATCAGGCAGGAATGCTTTTTAACAAACAAAATGTATTTGATGATTTTATAAGTGCAGGAGAATATTTAATAAAAGAAAAATATACAAATGCCGGTAAGCTGGCCTTGCGTGGAGGCAGTAATGGCGGGCTTTTGGTGGGTGCTGTTATAAACCAGCGGCCAGATCTTGCACGGGTGGCAATACCACAGGTAGGCGTAATGGATATGCTGCGATTTCATAAATTTACGATAGGGTGGAACTGGATAGCCGATTATGGCAGCAGCGAAAGCAACGAGAAAAGTTTTAAAAACCTTTATGCATTTTCGCCCTTGCATAATGTAAAACAACAGGCAAATTACCCGAGTGTAATGGTAACCACTGCAGACCATGATGACAGAGTGGTGCCTGCACATTCTTTTAAATATATAGCCACCATGCAGGAAAATAATGCAGGCAAAAATCCTTTACTTATTCGTATTGATACCAATAGCGGGCATGGCGCAAGCAATACAAAAAAGAATATTGAATCTATAGCAGATATTTACTCTTTTATATTCTATGAAATGGGGGTGGTGCCTGGCTTGCCATAATTTATTGAATGAATAAGAAAGAGTTGATGAACAATTGGATAAAATATTATTATTCTATATGAATTGATTTAATAAATGCAGGAGTTAAATCTGTTAATTTTACCGCATAATTTTTATATTAAATAAAATAACGGCTTTAGACCTTAATTTTACATTGTGAAAAAGTTTCTTCTTTCTATAATAACATTTATGTACTTGTTTGCATCATCTGGTGTAGCTATGAATGTGCATTATTGTATGGGAAAAGAAGCTGGTGTTGATTACTATAAAACCACAGCGCACAAGTGCAGCAAATGTGGCATGAAGGAAAAAAAAGGTGGGTGCTGCAATGATGAACATAAATTTTACAAACTTAGTACAGAATATAAAGATGTAGCAAATAAGCAATCCGTTTCATTTGCTACAGCAATGGCAATGCCGGTATATTTTTCGTACCAACAATTTTTACCATGGCTTATTGCTTTTGCGAAATCGTTAAATAATTCTCCTCCTCATTTTTCCCAAGAAGATATTGGTATTCGCCATTGTGTTTTCCGAATATGATTGTTTAAGGAGTTTCTTTATTGCATTGTATATAGAGTGCAGTAACTCTTTCTATCATTTATAAATACTCCAACATAATTTTCAAGGAAAATTATTGTATGCTTATTTTAAAAAAATCATAATCATAAAAACATGAAAAATATATTTTTGGCAGTATCCATACTGCTTGCCTTTACCGCAAATGCACAAGTAACAACTGTAACAATACAGGCCAGCGGCCTTACCTGCAGCATGTGCAGCAACTCCATAAATAAAGCATTAAAAACTTTGCCATTTGCAGAAAGCATAGTGCCCAATATTAAAACCTCCTCTTTTGTAGTAAACATAAAGCCCGGTAGCAAAGTAAATTTTGATGACATAAAAAATAAAGTAGAAGCAGCAGGTTTTTTTGTAGCCAATATGAAAGTAAATATGCATTTTGAAAATCAGAAAATATCGGATAACGAGCATTTTAATGTGGATGGTATTACGTTTCATTTTTTAAATGTAAAAGACCAGACACTTAATGGAAACAAAACCATACAGATTTTAGATAAAGGGTACGTATCTGCAAAGACCTTTAAAAAAAATGAGGTATATACAAAAATGGATTGTTACAAAACGGGTGTGGCAGGTAGTTGCTGTACAAAAGACGGGCTTGCAAGCGGTACCAGAATTTATCATGTAACCATTTAAATTGCTGTACATGAAATTTATTTTATTAATTGGATGTTGCATAGCAACAACTTCCCTTTATGCACAGGAACTTTTTACTTTTACGGAGCCAGCCAGTAATATGCCTGCTAAAAGTATAGCAATAAGAGCTAACAATTATTTTGTAAAAAGCAGTAACAGAAATAAATATTCGTATAATGGTGCAGCGGAAATAATGATTGGTATAAGTAAAAAACTAATGGTTCATGCAGAGGCTTTTGCAGGTAACGATGAAAATAATTTTAAGCTTGATGGTGCATCAATTTATTTTAAATACAGGTTTTTTAGTGTTGACGAAGTACACAGTCATTTTAGAATGGCAGTATATGCAAGAGAGGCTTTTTCCAACAGTAAAATAAACCAGCTTAGTTACGATGGTCATGGAAGTAGCAGTGGTACAGAACTTGGCTTGGTTACCACAAAGCTTATGAACAAAATGGCATTATCGGCAGGAGCTTCTTTTATAAATATTGCGAACAATATGGGAGGCAATAAATTTGTGTATGGTGCTTCTCAAAGAAATGCGGTGGGCTATACACTTTCTTTTGGGCAATTGTTTCTCCCTGTAGAATATAAAAATTATGAGCAAACAAATGTTACCGCAATGATAGAATTTTTAGGACAAACAAATACCGGTAACGGAAATAGTTTTTTAGACGCAGCACCTTCAGTTCAGTTTATTATAAAAAGTAAGATAAGAGTTGACGCAGGATATCGTTTTCCTGTTTTTGATAATTTAAGCAGGGTAAACGATAGCCGGTTTCTCCTGAGATTTGAATATAATTTTTTTAGTGTTTTTAAATAACCTCTTTAAATGCAAATATGGAAAATCATAAAAGTGATAGCTAAAAAAATATTTAAAGCAATTTTTATAAGAAAGAAAAAATGCTGTGAATAATTATGGGTGTGTAGAAATATCTGCAATTAAATGGTCCAAATTTTTTTCATTAAAATATAATGAGCAGGTGCTGTATGCACGGCTCATTATATTTTTAAGACCATCATCAGTTGTTTTGTTGAGTTCGTAAGCTTTGTGTAGTGCAATATTATCTGTAATAACCTGTGTGCCCTGCAATGCTTCTGTTGTTATCATTATTCTTAGGCCATTGTCCTTCAGCTTTCCCAGTTCTGCAATAAGCCAGCTTAGAGATAAGAAGTAATTTTTTTTCAAAAATAAAAAAACAGTATTACTACCCGGCGCAGGCATTACATTAAAAGGCGAATGCACAATTTCCGGTATTAGGTATTTTTCTATAGTGCCTGTTTCAATATCGTCAGCTGTTTTAAACTGAATTGCGCCCTGCAATGCCTGCGGGTAAATGCTTAACCAGCGCAGCTTTCGGCGCAACTCGTGTACCTGCTGCTCCAAATCTGTAAATTCATTACCTGTTTCTGCAAAAAAAATATTAATGCCTTTTATGGATTGTAAGTAAAAATCTTTTACAAGATCCAGTTCTATCTTTGGCCTTTGCCAACTGCACTGCAGTAATTTTTTTCTTATTTTTTTGGTGCGCAAAGGATCATGATTTATCCATTTTCTTTTAATTAATAATTTATTAAGCGCACTACATTTTTCTGCTTTTTTCTCTTCTAAAAATATGCGTAGTGCTGCTGGCATTTCAGGATCCTTTAAAAAGTCTTTTGCAAAACCATCATAAAAATCTATACTGCCTAACATATCTTCCAACATTTTAAAATGAACTTTTATTTTTAAAAACTTTTTATTGTTATGCAGGTTTGCATATAGTTTTGCAA
>JANXXM010000097.1 GCA_025350645.1 Ferruginibacter sp. | reverse complement strand
AATTTAGTCAATTGAAACCCTTTTCCAATATGCTTTTTAAAAGTTTTTACCAACCATTTTTGACTACATTGTCTTTTTTTATGGGTTTTCCCTTCTTTAAAAATATGGAAGGGAATGAAAGAAAAAAAGAAAAATGGAGTAGGCACAGGCATTATGCTTATGAGGGGAGCATCATGCATTTTATGCGTGCTTTATACAAAAATACATTATTGCAGGAAGGCTTTACTATAAATATTTTGCAACGGTATTTGAACAAGGAAAAACAACGGGTTAAAAAAATTTATAAAGACATGCATGGGCAAACTAATAGAAATTACAACAGTAATACTGATTCTTCTTTGTATTACAACAATATTTTAAAACAAAGTGACAGCCTGGATTATGTGCACCCGCAAACTTTATCTGCAGATAGCGTTTCGTATGCCTTCGACAGTACAACCGCAGTATTAAATTTTAAAGGATTTCTTCAGATAACGTATGCTAAAAAGAAAGAAGTACCAGTTAACGATCTTTTTCACCCCTCCACAAAATCAATAATTCCAAAGTCAATTATCCGATTTGTAAACCAACCCGAAGTTTATATTTTTAGCGATGGTTCTTATTTTGAAACTTCAAATATTATGGTAGAACAATACTGGAATTTTAGCGAAAAATTATCTAATCTATTGCCTATAAATTTTAAGCCACTACTGCATTAAATTTATAAAAATAAATTCTACAACACCTGCACAATTAAAAATTTTAAATAGTGCGTATTTTCTTGTCCGCTGATGATGGGATGATCTGCAGATTGGGCATTGAAGACTACTTGTCTTATTCTTCGTTTTGCATCTTTAGCAGCCATTAAAATAATATCGTAAAATAATGCTGGCTGCACCAGGTTTGTACAACTGGAGGTTACTAAAAAGCCTCCGGGTTTAACCAGTTTAATTCCACGTAAATTTATTTCTTTATAACCTGCAATGGCTTTGTCAACACTGCTGCGGCTTTTGGCAAACGAAGGCGGGTCCAGCATTACAACATCCCATCTCTTTTCTTCTTTACTCATTGTTTTAAGTACATCAAAAGCATTTACACATTCAAATGTGCAAATGTTTTCCAGTCCGTTTAGTGCTGCATTTTTATTGCACATATCAATTGCACTTTGAGAAATATCTAATCCAAGTACAGATTTTGCGCCATAATACGCTGCACTTATTTCAAAGGAACCGGTGTAGCAAAATGCTCCAAGCACATCAGCATTTTTTACGATATGCCTTATGGCAAAACGATTATCCTGCTGGTCTAAAAAATAACCGGTCTTTTGCCCGTTAGCAATATCAATATGCATTTTAATTCCATTACTGCAATCATCAAATGTTTTTTCACTGATGATAATATTGGTATCAAATTCGGCCGATAAAAAACCTTTGTGCTGCTCCATGCCTTCCAGTTCTCTTACGGGTACATCATTGCGCTCGTAAATTCCTTTTGGTGTAAAGATTTTGTTCAAAGCCGCAACTATAGCAGGTTTCCACACATCTATACCTAGTGCTAAAGTTTGTATAACAAAATAATCATTAAACTTATCTATAATTAATTGCGGTATATCATCGGCTTCGCCAAAAATAAGGCGGCAGTTTTCTACGTAACCAATTTTTTGCCGGTACTCCCAGGCTGATTTAATTTTTCTGTAAAAAAAATCCTCATTAATGGTTTCATTTTTATCTCTAGTAAGTAGTCTTAGTGAAATTTGTGATTGCGGATTATAATACCCTTTGCCAATAAATATTTTATCAAAAGTATAAACTTCTACAATTTCGCCAGGTGCGGCATTGGTATCCTTTTCTTTGGCAGTATTTATTTCATTGGCAAAAATCCATGGATGCCCGTTTTCTACTCTTCTGCTTATATTTTTCTTAAGGATAATGCTTTTCATTTTGTAAAACTAACGGTTTGAAATTTTACAATCATTATGTTTAAAATCTGCAGAACATCTATCTGTAAATCTTAATTGGCATAATACTTATAGAAAAGCTTTGAACCAAATGCTATTTATGACAATGAAAATTAAAATAAAAAGCCCCGAATAATTTCTCCGAGGCTTTTTTATTAAAAAATTTATTACCTATGCAATTTCTTTTTTGTTAGTAGCTAATTTATATCCGTAAAGAGCTATATGGAATATTGCTATGGCTAATGAGATATTAAACAATTGATCTCGGTCTCCTTCCGCAAGAGAAGCATTATGGAGAAATGCAATAATTATTAAGGCAGCTGATAATATTATTCCTGTAATATTTGCTATCCTTGTTCCCTTACGATTATTAGTACCATCTCCAAGAAGGCTGTATTTAGCACCATAAAAAAGATAAACATCAAAGCCAATTAGCATCCAAACTATCAATCGAATCCATGTATCAGCTGGTAAAAATACCATCATAAATAAGCATGTTGCAACTCCTAATAATGGTATGAAGGGTACAAGCGGTGTTTTAAATGCCCTAGGCAAATCTGGTTGTGCTTTTCTCAATATAATTACCCCTATACAAACAAGAATAAATGCAAAAAGAGTCCCAATACTAGTCATTTCTCCAACTACTCTTGCGGGTACAAAAGCAGCAAATAAACTAACAAAAACCATAAACAGTAAATTATTTTTTGAAGGGGTTCTATATTTTGGATGAACTGCACTGAATACTTTTGGTAAAAGACCATCTTTACTCATACTGTAAAAAACACGGCTTTGCCCCATTAACATAACTAATATTACAGAAGCATATCCTCCAAGTATTGCAATAATTATTGCCTTATTCAGCCAAGGATAGTCCGCATGTACTAAACCGTCAGCCCCTACTTTACCCATATGTTCTATTGCTACAGCAACTGGTGCAATTCCATCTTGTCCTTTAAATGAAGTGTAAGAGGTTACTCCTGTCATAACGTGTGCAAAGAGTATATACAGAATAGTACATATTGCTAATGATCCTAAAATGCCAATCGGCATATCTTTTTTAGGATTTTTTGCTTCTTGTGCAGCAGTAGAAACTGCATCAAAACCAATGTAAGCAAAAAATACAATTGCAGCTGCTCTAATAATACCGCTAAAACCATATTCACCAAATTTTCCTGTATTTGTTGGTATATAAGGAGAATAATTATTAGTATCAATGTATCCCCAACCAAGAGCTATAAAAATTATAACAACAACAATTTTTACTCCTACAATAACTGCGTTTACTTTTGCAGATTCTGATGTGCCTTTAATCAACAAAAGACTCATTAAGACTATGATGAATACGGCAGGTAAATTTATAATCCCACCATCCCAAGGTCCAACAGTGAAGCGATGATCAAGATGTAACCCAAATGATTCTAGAAATTTCACTAAATAACGACTCCAACTTATCCCAACTGTAGCAGCACCTACTGCATATTCTAAAACTAAATCCCATCCAATAATCCAAGCAATAAACTCTCCCATAGTTGCGTACGAATATGTATATGCGCTACCTGCTACAGGTATCATTGATGCAAATTCTGCATAGCATAAGCCAGCAAAAGCACAGCCTAATGCTGCAACAATAAAAGATATAGTTATAGCAGGACCAGCTTGGTTTGCAGCTGCACCACCAGTTATTGAAAACAATCCTGCTCCGATTATTGCTCCGATTCCAAGTGCAACTAATGATCTTGCCCCTAATGTCTTTTTTAAACCTGATTCAGTGTCAGCAGCTTCTGCCATCAATACACTCATTGGTTTTTTTACAAATAAACTCATACAGTTATTTAGTTTTATTGAAAGTTAAGATGGTAAATTAAGGAATAAATCTTTATAAAGTATAGCCACTTAAGATTTTGCTATGCACTTTTTTACAACAAGCATTAAATACTATATTGCAAAATATAAAATTATAACACATGCAGGTACAAAGCGCAAAGCGCAGCAAACTTACTTTATACATTGGCATTGGCTTAATATTGGGAATTGTGGCTGGTTTTATATTAAATACTTATTATGTAGGTAATGAAAATAAACAAATAGCAAATGCTGAATTGCAACAAAAATATTTGCATGATAAAATGAAAGTTTTTGAATTAGCGAATGATACAGTTACGTATGAAAAATTGGCTGCACAAAAAAAAGAATTGGATCTGCTGAAAAGAAATACCGAAAAAAAAATTACTGCTGATACATTGGGAGAAAACACATTTGTAACTGTAAACGTTTTAGCAGACTCCATTAAGAATGTTGATTTACAAATGTCTGCCTTAGTTGATACTAATAATATAAAATATAAGAGCCTCGTAAAACAAAACATTTTATTATCCATACAAAAAACGGAAATAACAAAAGCACGAGATAAAAAATTAGACTGGTTCACCATACTTGCAGATATATTTCTTCGGCTTATAAAAATGATTGTTGCACCGCTCGTATTTACAACATTGGTAGTGGGCGTAGCAAAACTAGGAGATATAAAAGCAGTGGGGAGAATAGGAGGAAAAACGTTGCTGTGGTTTATAAGTGCATCTCTAATAAGTTTAATATTGGGTTTAATTCTGGTAAATCTTTTTGAGCCCGGGCATGCCATGCACCTTGCCTTGCCTGATGCTAATGCAAGCTCTGGTGTAGATAAAGCTGCACTAAGTGTGAAAGAATTTTTCTACCATGTTTTTCCAGCAAGTGTGATTGACGCTATGGCGAAAAATGAAATTTTACAAATTGTAGTTTTTGCATTGTTCTTTGGTGTGGCTGC
>JANXXM010000090.1 GCA_025350645.1 Ferruginibacter sp. | reverse complement strand
TTTCAATCAGCATTTGTTCCAAGCTGGGCATTCCATAAATTCTCCATCTGTTGTAGTACGTGTAATACCTGTACGGTAGCGCAATAATAATTTTTAAATAAAAGATTTTTTGCAAAATACCCTCCGCCGGGTATTGTTCTGGCTATGAATGAAAATTATTTTTACTAAAAATTATATAAATGATAAACGTAACAAAATGGATGAACTGGGAAGGAGGTATTGATCTTGTGGCAGTAACTGCACCCAATATGCAAATGCCCAACCTCATTGTACACCTGGGCCGTATGGTAAATACCCCGGCAGGCAATGCCGCAAGCGGTATGATTTTGTGGCAGCCAGATCCCACTGCTGCACCAGCCGTAATGGGTTTTGTAAGTACATCAAAAGATGTGGGGGCATACTTTGGCCCAAATATTTTTGCAGATACCCCATTTGAACACGCACCTGTTTTGGATGCCAAGATAAGTATAGAAATAAACGAGCATACTGCCGTGGCAAAATGCAGTACCAGCGGTTACGATTTTGAAGTAACCATGAGCAATTTTAGCAAACCCTATTTAATAAACAGACCTCCGGCAGCAATGCCACCTTTTTACCAGCAAGGAGTAGAAATTCATGCAACGGATGTTGTGCTAAAAATAAATGGCGAAGTCATCAATATTATTATTCCTTCTGTGGGTATTACAGGCGGGCCTGCCAGTGTAGTATCACCAAACGGCGTGTATGCCCGGTAAAAATATTCTATTCATTTTCACTTTCATAACATTAGACTAACATTCGTTAGTCTTTTTTATTTATTTTTGTGTTCTAAATTTATGTTATGCAATTACACGATCTTGAAAAAGCTTTTCAACAAAAGATAGATAACGAAATAAAAATAGAACCAAAAGACTGGATGCCGGATGCGTATAGAAAAACAAATGTGCGACAAATAAGCCAGCATGCTCATAGTGAAATTGTAGGTATGCTGCCCGAAGGAAACTGGATAAGCCGGGCACCATCACTTAAACGTAAAGCCATTCTTATTGCTAAAGTGCAGGATGAAGCCGGGCATGGTTTATATTTATATGCTGCGGCTGAAACCCTTGGTACAAGCCGGGAGCAGATGATTGATGACCTGCATAGCGGCAAAGCTAAATACTCTTCTATATTTAATTACCCCACCCTTACCTGGGCAGATATGGGTGCCGTTGGTTGGTTGGTAGATGGTGCTGCAATATTAAACCAGGTAATGCTGTGCAGAACTTCTTATGGGCCATACGCTCGTGCAAATGTGCGTATATGCAAGGAAGAAAGTTTTCATCAGCGGCAGGGTTTTGAATCGTTAATGATATTGAGTAAAGGTACCGATGAACAAAAGGCAATGTGCCAGGATGCTATAAACCGCTGGTGGTGGCCGGCACTAATGATGTTTGGTCCAAAAGATAGTGAGAGCAACAACAACGACCAAAGCATGAAATGGAAAATAAAAAGAAAAAGTAATGATGAATTGCGCCAGCAGTTTATAGATATGGCAGTACAACAGGTAAAAGTTTTAGGCATGAAGCTGCCGGATGATAAGCTACAATGGAATGAAGAAAAAGGGCATTACGATTTTGGTGAAATAAATTGGGACGAGTTTTGGAATGTAGTAAAAGGTAACGGTCCGTGCAATAAACAACGTTTGGAAGCTAGAAAAAAAGCGCATGAAGAAGGTGCTTGGGTAAGAGAAGCGGCAGTGGCTTATGCAAAGAAAAAAGCGGATCGTCAACATACGTCTGCAAATGAAAATACAGCGGCTGCATAAAAGTATTCTTCATAAATGAAAACACATAATTATAATTTTACCGTTACTTGAACGGGCAATGAAGGCGAAGGAACAATCGGCTATAAATCTTATCAAAGAAGCCATGAAATTATTGTTGAAGGAAAAGAAGTAATCAGCGGCTCATTTGAACCTTCATTTAACGGAGATAAAACAAAGTACAATCTGGAGGAATTATTGCTGGCCATTAACAGCAGTTGCCACATACTTTGGTATATGCATTTATGTGCATCAGCAAGCGTAATTGTTGATGCATATATTGATACAGCAAAAGCTATTATGGTAGAAACAGAAAATGGTAGTTGAAAATTTGAGGAGGCAACATTATATCCAATAGTAACAGTTTTAAAAGAAGAAATGTTGGAAGCGGCAATGGCACTGCAAACAAAGCCAATGAACTATGTATTACAGCCAACTCAGTAAATTTTACGATTAGGCGTCAGCCAATTGTTATAACTAAATAAAAAAATGCAATGAAAATATCCATTCAAAAATATTACTACGGCGATTTTGGTGGCGAGCAAAAAGGAAATTCAAATGAATTGGAGCGTTCTCAGAACTCCTCTTCGGGGGGCAGGGGAGCTGCCTGGCCATTGTGGGAAATTTTTATCCGCAGCAAACAAGGGCTAGACCATAAACATGCTGGCAGCTTACATGCAGCTGATGCAGCCATGGCTATAGAAAATGCCCGTGATGTATATACCCGCAGGCAGGAAGGTGTAAGTATTTGGGTGGTGGAGAGTAAACATATTCACGCTAGCAACCCTGATGATGCAGAATCACTTTATGAACCTGCGGCAGATAAAATTTACAGGCACCCTACTTTTTATGATATACCGGGTGAAGTGGGACACATGTGATTCCGGCGAAGCCGAAAATATAATTAGGAATTTGAAATAAGGTTTTAAACTTTAAAGTATACGATAAAAAAATAAGTTTAAAAAATAAAAAATGTTTTCAAAGAAAATATAAAATAATTAATAGTATGAATAATTACAAGGGATATACTGAATTAGAGAGTTATAAAAAAGGAAGGAAATTAAGAAAATCAATTTCTATTTTGTGAAGTAAGTTTTCTAAAGAAGAAAAGTATGCGTTAGTTTTATAAATAAAAAGGTCTTCGCCATTAATAACAGCAAATATTGCAGAAGGGTATGGCAGATATACATATTCAGACAGCAGACATTTTTTATTATTTCCAGAGGATCAGTTACTGAAACAATGGAACATTAAACCACAGCATTTGATGAGAATTATAATTTAGAAGATTTGCTAAAACTGAATTTGAAAAATGTGTAACTATTTTAAGCTTATTAATGAATTTATTGCCTATTTAGATAGATCGAATAAAGCGCAGATAGTTTCGTCTAATTTCCAATTCCTCATTCCTAAATCTTAATTCCCAATTCCACAGAATGAATCAACTAATATATTATACTCTCCACCTCGCAGATAATAACCTTATCCTTACACAGCGCAATGCAGCATGGTGTGGGCATGGGCCAATACTGGAGCAGGATATTGCCATTACAAATATTACATTGGATTTAATAGGGCAAAGCAGAAATTTATATCAGTATGCGGCAAAACTAATAAATGAAAAAAACATTAAATTAGTAGAAACCGAAACTCCTTTTTCTTTGGAGAATGAGGTTAACGAGGTTAATGAAGATAGCTTAGCCTACCTCCGTACAGAACGTGAATTTAAAAATCTATTACTTGCAGAGCAGCCAAATGGAGACTGGGCACAAACTATACTGAAACAGTTTTTTTACAGCGTTTATCAATATTTATTGTACGAAAAAATGCAGTACAGTAAAGATGAACAACTTGCGGGCATTGCAGCAAAAGCAATTAAAGAAGTAAAATATCATGTAACGTGGAGCAGCGAGTGGGTTATACGACTAGGTGATGGTACAGCAGAAAGTAAAGCAAAAATGGAAAAAGCCATTAAAGAATTATGGAGATATACCGGTGAAATGTTTGTACCGGCAGATTATGAAACGGCTATGATTGCAGCTGCTGTTGCGCCAGATGTTGCTTTACTAAAAGGTGAATGGATGAAAAAAGTTATGGAGGTTTTTAGTGAAGCAACAATCTCCTCCCCTTTCGGGGGCGATTGGAACGAAACTGTATTTATGCAAACCGGAGGTAAAAATGGTATACACACAGAGCAATTTGGGTATATGCTCACAGAGCTGCAATACCTCCAAAGAACTTACCCCGGTGCAGCCTGGTAGGCAACTCGCCTGCGACGAATACATTTAATTACCTGTGGCGAGTATATTTTTTCTTCTAACAAATAAAGTCTAACAACCTGCCGCAGGCAAACACAGTACATTAAACAGCATTATTTCTTATGCCCACACAACTTCAAAATACAAAGGAGAAAAAAGAACTTACTGCAATATGGCAGTTGTTAAACGAAGTGTGCGACCCCGAAGTACCCGTACTTACTATTTTAGATTTGGGTATTGTAAGAGATGTACGCTCTCTACCCCAGGGCAAGCAAGGTAATGAAGAAGGATTTGAAATCATTATCACACCTACCTATTCCGGCTGCCCGGCAATGGATGCAATAAGTATTGATATAAGATTTATGTTGTTGGAAAAAGGATATAAAAATTTTAAAATTACTACAGTGCTTTCCCCCGCATGGACAACAGACTGGATGACGGAAGAAGGAAAAGAAAAATTAAAAACCTACGGTATAGCACCGCCTTCTCATTCAGAAAAAAAAGGAGAAATAGCTGTTCATTGCCCGCAGTGCAATTCTGTAAATACAAAACTCCTTAGCCAGTTTGGCTCCACAGCTTGCAAGGCTTTATACCAGTGCCAGGATTGTAAAGAACCTTTCGATCATTTTAAATGTCATTAAGTTTTGGTAATTTTCCACAATGAATATCAGCATTTATTTTGAGGAAGCCGCACAGGTTTCCTTTGCATTCATCATTGGTGCGGTTATCGGTATCGAAAGAGAATTTCGTAGCAAACCCGCAGGCTTTCGTACCATGATTTTAATTTGTGTAGGCTCCTGCCTGTATACTATTTTATCTAAAGAGGCAAATGCTACATCTTCAGATCGTATTGCCAGCAATATTGTAACTGGTATTGGTTTTATTGGGGCCGGTGTTATTTTTAAAGAAGGCATAACAGTAAATGGGCTCACTACCGCGGCACTTATTTGGATAACAGCAGCACTTGGCATGGCCATTGGATACCATAATTATCCGCTGGCGGTAGTGGTATCTATAATGGTGGTTATTGTTTTATTTGTACTGGAGCCGGTGCAGCGTTATATAAACAAACTGCATAAGGTAAAAGATTATAAAATAAAAACAGTAGAAACCGGGCAGTTATTTCGCAACGAACTAGAAGTATTTTTTACTAAACATGATATGACATTTCGCTGCATGAAAATAAATAAGGAAGATATGGATGCCGTGTATATTTATCGGATAAGCACGCCAGATAGAAATTATGATGAAGTAAATAATTTTTTATTAAAGCACAATGAGGTGAGAAGTTTTGAAGTGTAAAATTATAATAGGCCTGGCTAAGAAAATTTTCAGCCGGCAATAAGAGCAGCTTAATTCAACGTTTTTGGCTGCATGCTCTGCACCTTTTGCCAGGTAGAACTCTTTTATTTTGTTCTTTATTAAATATAAAATTTGTAATATTTTTTACAAAAAACGAATAAGTATTTTAGCTAAAAAGTTATTTTAAAATGAAGCGAAATATAATTTAAACCGCTTTTTTATTTAAGACTTATAGATATATATTCAGCAAACAAGGCCTGCGTTAATACCAGATTTCCATTGTATTCCCCAGCATTTTTTCCAGGTAAATTTTATCTGTTTCATCAAAATTACTCAGCAATTCACTATCCACATCCAGCACAGCTATTACTTCATTATTTTTTAAAACCGGCACTACAATTTCAGATCTTGATAAACTGCTGCAAGCAATATGTCCTGCAAATTTTTCTACATCATCTACCAGTATCGTTTGTGCATCTGCCCAGGCTTTGCCGCATACACCACGCCCTTTTTTTATTCTTGTACAGGCTACCGGCCCCTGAAATGGTGCCAGCACTAACTCCTCTTTTTTTACTAAATAAAATCCCACCCATAGCCAGCCAAATTGTTCCTTAAGTGCTGCTACTATATTGGCAAGGTTTGCTATTAAATCTGGCTCGCCGGTTATCAGTGCTTTTATTTGTGGTAATAAAATTTCGTATTGTTCTTTTTTTGTACCGGTTATTATTAAAAGATTATCTGCCATATAACGAGTATTGAGATGAAAAAATTCCTAATTCCCAATACAAACGTAATTTAATTATAAACTTGTAAATAATTCCAGAAACTACATCAGTGAGCATTGCCTGAAACTATTTTATTGATCAAATTAAATTCATATCCTTTACTCACAAGGTAATTTTGTAATTTTTTCTTTTTTATAAAAATATTTTTTTCACTTTTAAGTTCCTGCAATTTGGTAGCAGCAATTTTTGCAAGTGTTGCTTCATAATCTTCATCATCTATTGCTGCCAATGCTTTTTTTATACAATATGGGCTTATTTTTTTTTGCTGCAGCTCATATTTTATTTTTATTTTGCCCCATTGTTTTATACGAAATTTTCCACCTACAAAAGCAATTGCAAAGCGTTCTTCGTTCAGGTAATTTTCTTCAATGAGCTGGCTAAGCATATGCTCCACTTCATTTTTATATAAGCCAAACCCATATAATTTTTGTTTTACTTCATAGTGGTTGCGCTCCTGGTATGCACAAAAATGCTTTATTTTTTGTAAAGCCTTTTCAATTCCTATATTTTTTACTTCAAACGGCATGGTTTACAAAAATGTGTATTTTATCGGGGTAAAACATAAATATTTTATGCTTTCATTCTTTTATCTTTGGCAATCTTAAAAAAGTAATATGAAGTTTATCGTTTCTTCCTCAGCACTGCTGAAACAATTGCAACAAATTAGTGGTGTTATTAATGCCAATACTGTACTTCCAATATTGGAAGATTTTCTTTTTGAAATAGAAGTAAATAAATTGACAGTAACAGCAACCGATCTGGAAACGGTTATGAAAGTACACCTGGATATTGAGGCTAAAGAAAAAGGCAGAGTATGTATACCCGCAAAAATATTACTGGATTCTCTTAAAAATATTGCAGAGCAGCCGCTTACATTTAACATTGATAAAAACTTTGCTGTAGAACTTACCAGTGATAATGGTAAATATAAAGTAATTGGAGAAAATCCTGATAATTTTCCCAAAGAACCCGCCCCTGATGATGCCAATAGTTTTACAATGACATCTTCCGCCCTGGTAACTGCCATTAATAAAACAATATTTGCTGTAAGCAGCGATGATCTTCGCCCTGCCATGACGGGTGTATTTTTTGAACTGGATAAAACCGGAATAAGCTTTGTAGCTACCGATGCACACCGCCTTGTAAAATATACCCGTGCAGATGTAAGCTGCCCGCAAAAAGATACTTTTATTGTTCCTAAAAAACCATTAAATCTTTTAAAAAGTGCCCTGCCGGATAATGATGATGAGCTTACCGTTTCGTACAACAGCAATCATTTATTTGTAAAGCATGGTGGTACAGAACTGGTGTGCCGGTTGATAGATGCCCGTTTTCCGGATTATAAAGTAGTAATACCGGTAGATAATCCGTATAAAATGAATGTGAGCAAAAACGATTTTCAAAATGCACTTCGCAGGGTAAGTGTGTTTAGTAATAAGAGCACTAACCAGGTTGCGCTTAGCATTAGCGGCAACGAGCTGCAGCTTGCCAGCCAGGATGTAGATTTTAGTTTTGAAGGCAACGAGCGCATGGCTTGCACCTACGATGGCGAAGATTTACAAATAGCTTTCAACGCAAAATTTTTAATAGAAATGCTAAACGGTGCAGATACATCCGAAGTAAATATGGAGCTAAGTACCGCCACAAAAGCAGGTATTATAAAACCAAGCGAGCAGGAGGCAAATGAAGAATTGCTTATGCTGGTTATGCCGCTGATGTTGAATAATTAAATTAAAAATCATCTACATTAATCCGCAGGTTTCTTTGCGGATTTTTTTATGCCTTAAATAATTTGGGGCTGTTGGCATTGGAACATTTTTCAACATTTGTCGGGGCTATCCGTTGCTATCTTTTTTTTGCCTCAAAGGCATGACAAAAAAAAGGATATCTACTTCTATCCCCCAGCCCTTGGGCAGATTATCTTTTTCATCTTTTATAGAAGTGAAGACATAGAGATTTTAAGAAAATGCTAAACATGCTATTAGTATAAAAACCAAGTGTCGAATAATACATAATATTTGTACCTTACAAACAGAAAATTACAATAAACTCAAGCAATATATTCTAAACCACATTTAACCATTTATTCAATTAACCACTAAAATTATTAACTTACAATAATAAAATTATTATATGTCAACTCTTGCAGGTATAGATACACAGAAAAATAATAAAGGAGAGATTACACATGTTACAATAGATGTGAAAAAGCATAGTGTCTTTGTTAAACCCCTTTTAGAAAAAATAAAAATTGTAGAAAAATCAAAATTTGAAAAAGATTGTGAAGGAGCAATAACAATAGAGGAAGCTCGTAAAAGGTCTTTAGCATACATAGAAAAAATATGGAAAAAATAATTACGCATGAAATTGTTTCAGATAAACTGGATTCCTTAATTAATATCCTTTATGAAGAAGGATATTTTGATTTTAAAGAGAATGCACGAAAATATGTAATTGCCATTTATGAATTTATAAATACAATACCTAAAAGACCACATAAACTGACAAGAAATAATAAACATGGAACTTATTTCTGCAGTTTTAAAGCCAATAGCCGCACTACATGGTATATAAGTTTTGATAAAGACGAAAATACTTATCTTATAAAAAATATAACAAACAATCATAGTAAAGATTATCCTGATTTTATTGGTTCATATAAATAGTAAATAGTTTCCTTTTCAATATTTTATTTTATTCATTTTCTTTCTTCATGTTTTCAATTCAAATTAAATTTTAAAACTAACTCAATGTTTTTAATAATACTTGGAATAATCCTTCTCATTGCATCTACAACCTTTTTATCAAGAAACGAACAATTTGCAAAATTTAAAACCGCCGGTAAAATATTTGGATTTGTATTTATAATTCTAGGCATCATTACCGCTTGCTTTGTACAAATAAACGCAGGTAATATTGGGGTAAAATCGCTGTTTGGAAACATACAAAACGAAGTATTAAACAGCGGATTGCATTTTGTAAACCCATTGTATAATATAGAAAAGCTGGATGTAAAAACACAAAACTATACCATGAGTGGCGTGCACGATGAAGGTGCAAAAGAAGGTGATGATGCCATAAGAGTTTTAACAAGCGATGGGCTGGAAGTTACCATTGACCTTACCGTTTTATATAGAGTGGTATCTGCAGATGCACCAAAATTATTAAGAGAAACCGGCAATGATTACCGGGATAAAATTGTACGCCCCATTACCCGTACAAAAATAAGAGACAATGCAGTGTATTATCAGGCGGTAGATTTATTCGGAATAAAAAGGGATGAATTTCAACAACGTATTTATAAAAGTATAGAAGAAGATTTTAAAAAACGGGGATTAATGCTGGAGCAGTTATTGGTAAGAAACATAACCTTACCCAACTCTGTAAAGGCATCTATAGAATCTAAAATAAATGCAGAGCAGGACGCTAAAAAAATGGAATTTGTACTGCTTAAAGAAAAACAGGAGGCAGAAAGAAAAAGAGTAGAAGCACAGGGTATAGCAGATTATCAGCGCATCATAAATACCGGCCTTACAGATCAGCAATTGCAATATGAACAAATAAAAGCAATGAAAGAACTGGCACTTAGCACCAACTCAAAAGTAATAGTAATGGGCAAGGGAAATGCGCAAATGATTATTGATGCTAAATAAAAATATGGAGTTTGTAATTTTAAAAACTTTTGATAACTATTTTTCTGCCAACATAATTCTTACAAGG
>JANXXM010000047.1 GCA_025350645.1 Ferruginibacter sp. | reverse complement strand
CTTTTGCACAAAATCTACTTTGTTGCCGTAAAACTTTAATATAGATTTAAAATTCTTATCGTATTCCTTATTAATTTTTCCTACTTCGGCAATGCTACCTTCGGTTTTTAACACAGGGTTTTTATCAAATTTAAATTCAGTTGCTACTGGTCCTTCACCAGCCTGCTGAGAATATATATGCCATTTACCCTCCAGTATTGCTGTCATGTGTAATTCATATTTTCCATCACTTATTTTTTTTGAAGTGTACGTCCACTTTACCGGGTTTTCTATTTGTGCATTTGCATTTATTACAAAAACTACCACTAATAGGAATAGTATTATTTTTTTCATTGAAATTTTTTTTGATTGTAAAGTTATTTCTAAAAAAATAAAGGGGTTGTTAAATAGTTAAAGTGCCAACTTAATGCTATCGAAAATTTATGCAAGGCTAAATTCATTTATGCTGATACCAAATAATGTTTTAAAAACTTCTTTGCCATTTTCATTACCTAAAGATGCACTGCAGGCTCTTTCCGGGTGAGGCATCATACCAAATACATTGCCTGCTGCATTTTTTATACCTGCAATATTATTGGTGCTGCCATTAGGTGTATGATCATTGTGTATGTCACCCTCTTCATTACAATATCTGTAAATAACCTGCTTATTTTTTTCTAATTCTTCCAGCACCTCAAGCGCTGCATAATAACGCCCTTCGCCATGCGCAATGGGTATCATTAAAGGGGCGGCTGTACTATCAATTTCATTTTTTATAAAAATATTTTTGCAAATAAATTGCTGGTTAGCGTTTGCTAATAACACGCCTGGCAATAAACCGCTTTCGCACAAAATTTGAAACCCGTTACACACGCCCAGCACTTTGCCGCCACTATTTGCAAAATCAATAACACTTTTCATCATTGGGCTAAAACGTGCTATGGCACCACAACGCAGGTAATCTCCATAAGAAAAGCCCCCCGGCAGAACAATACAATCTTTTTTGCTAAATATGCTGATGTCGCTATCCTTATGCCATAACGTAATTACCTCTTGCTGCAGGTCGTTTTGCAGGGCCTCAATCATATCTCTGTCACAATTAGAACCGGGGAAAATAACTACGCCAAATTTCATGTAAATTTTTTTATTTTTTTATTTCTAATATAGTAAAATTAAAACGAAAAGTTGATAATAGATAATGCGATTATCTATTCCTCTACTCATTCTTATAAATCAAAAAATTATTTAAAGAAAAAGCCTACTGCCACATATATACCAAACATAACCCAATGCAGTAATAATGCAAATATTTTTTTTTTCGGGTAAAAAAAAGCTGCTGCGGCAAAAGGGGACAATGGTACCACTAGCAATATCCAATAAGAAAAATTAAGCCCTGCATTAATAAAGGGAACTATTGCTGCCACTGCAATGTAGAGAAAAAGCAATTGCCAGCTTTTGCGGGTTTGTACTACTTGCCGGGTAAAATTATTGTTAACAAAATAAATACCGGCGGCAGTACTTATACCCAGTAAGCATAAAGCTGCATATGCCCATTTGTTGCCAAAAAAATGTGGATAGGATATAGACAAGCCAGGAAAATGAAATGTTTTCCACCTGCCAAAAATAAACAACCAGCTTGCAAAAATGTATGCAGGTGTAACTATACCTGCAAGACCCGTAATCCATTCCTGCAAACGAAAAGGCCTTGCTATAATAATGCCCACCATTATTAATAAAATAAAAGCAACAGAAGGGAAATAAAAAAATGTACACAACCCCGCTACGAGGCCAATATTAAAAATAGCGGCTTTTGGGTTTGGATTATTGTACAGGGTGCAGAGCCTGCCAAAAATCCATATTAAAAAAGTATTTACAATGAGCGGAGCAGATAAACTAAACCATTCGCTGAATAAGGAAGTAATCAATAAAAAACTCATGCCGGTGAGGTTATTTACCTGCTTAATCATTCGCTGGTTGTTCATTATTTTATTAAGAGAAATGGCTTGTATAAATAATAAAATAAAAGTAACAGAACTGTAAATTGCAGGTATGGCTATGGCTGGCGTGTACAAATATTGCAGCAGCAATTTATACAAAATGCCATCTTGCGGCTGTGCCTGTGGCGGGTGTATATGTAAAAACATAGGCAACTTAAGTAACAATGCATACACAAATAGAATAGCGTTGCCCGATGGATTATTTGCTTTAAAAATACCTGTCAATATTAAAAATTTATGAAACGAACAGAAAAGCCTGCACCTGCAAAACTAAAAATCTATTTTGGCAAATGCAATATTGTTTCTCACTATGCAGGGCACAATCATTTGCCTGCTGCCTGTTTGGCGTGCAAGCCTGGGCATAAAGTAGTAGCCGCTTTCCCTGCTTTTGAGGGTGGCATATCGTATTATCTCCCCATTGGGCTGTAGTGCCTGATGGCTTATGATCTGTTTATTATTATCCTTTTGTAAAAATAAAAAATGAATTTCTGCGCCAGCGTTCATGTTGGAGAAAGAAAGAAAATTATCCGTTTCCACATCGCTGGTCGTTTTATTAATAATGCTATTCCACTGCAGTTTTAAATCTTTCGTAAAACTAAAGGAAATAATATCATCATAATTGTAGATAACATCTCTTCCGTTATTGCTATCATAAGGCCTGTAAAAACCATAGTAGCCCCGGTTGTACAAATAATAATCTGAATAAGAACTATAGTACCGGTTATAAGGGTTGGCATAGCCATAGGGGCCATAACCATTATCAAAATTGCCACCAAACCTGCGCTGCTTGTAATACTCCTCTGCGGCTATAATGAACCCGCCATCTTTTTTAAGTATGATGTTTCGCATAAAAAAATTGTCAAATGCAGTTCTATAATCCGGCTTGCCACTTAGTTTTGCTATCAGGCTATCCTCAAACATATTTACAGCAGTTTTTACCAGCATAAAACTATCTCTGCTTATTAATGCCGTAAAAATGCCACCTACATTCCCATTATTTTTTTTATAGGCAAAAGCATTTACCAGATATTGCTTATTGAGGTTATCAATCTTTACTCTTGCGTCTTCAATAAGTTGATTTTTTTCCAAAGTAATTTTTGTAATACTAAAATCCCGCTGAAATAATTTTCTAAAATTTAAATCAAGTGTGTTGATATATTCCGGCCGGGAATTTTGTTTTTCCTTTGTAAAAAGTACAGTGCCTTCATTATCTATTTGCAAATCGCCAAATGCCTCCCTGCGATCGTTATACTCCAGCGCATAGCGTGTGCTATCCAGCGTTGTAAGTACATCATCAAATATTTTTAATGCTATATGGTATTCGTCATTTCTACTATGTACTTTATACATTAATATTTTCTTTTTATCCTCGCTCCATGTTACATCATAAGATGGTGTACTGGAAAACAGGCCCACTTTGGTAGTATCTATATCTTTTACATTTCCTATAATATTACCAGCACCATCCATATTTGCAGCTTTGCAATAAATAATATTATTTTTCTGGTATTGCCATATTATTAAAAAGTGATCAGGAAAAGTTATGAAATTGATATTGGAAGTTTTATCAGAAACAAAATCCAGTTTCAGAATTTCCTTTATAGTCATATCATTATTATAAATGGTAAGATCCTGCCTGCGGTTTATATTTTTATAGATCAAAAAACTCTCGCCAAATTTTCCCAGTATTTCAAAATTTGCATTACGGGTGTCAGATTTTTCTACTTCGGAGTAAGTAATTGTTTGCCCGGCAACATCAGTAATACCGAATATAGCTATTATGAACATTAAAATAATATTATGCTTCATCATCTTATACATTTGCATAAAATTACGATTTAAGAATGCTTTTACCCAATTTACCCAAACCTATTTAGGCGTGGGTTTTGTTAATAAAAATACCAAATAAATAAAAATAAATGCGCACAATATTAATAACCGGTGGAACCGGGCTTGTAGGGAAACAACTGAGCAGGCAGCTTACAGAAAAGGGATACCATGTAATTATTCTTAGTAGAAAAAAAGAGGAAACATCAACTTTAAAAAATGTATCCTTTGCTCATTGGGATGTGGAAAAAAAAACCATTGACAAAACAGCATTGCAGGCTGCAGATGCTATTATACACCTGGCAGGGGCAGGTGTAATGGAAAAAAAATGGACCCAAAAGTACCAGCAGGAAATACTGTATAGCCGGGTAAATACTATAAGATTTATTTTGGGGGAGTTACAAAAAAATGCTCACAAAGTAAAAGTGCTGGTGAGCGCATCTGCCATTGGCTGGTATGGCGAAGACACTATACCCTCTCATTTTTTCACAGAAGAAGAACAAGCAGATGGTGCTTTTTTAGGCATAGTGTGTAAGGCATGGGAAGCCGCAGCAGACGAAGCTTTGGCATTGGGAATAAGGGTATGCAAATTACGCACAGGTATAGTGCTGGCCAATGAGGGTGGGGCTTATAAAGAATTTAAAGCACCGCTAAAATTTGGTATAGCAGGCATACTGGGCAGCGGAAAAGCAATGGTGAGCTGGGTGCATGTAGACGACCTTTGCCGCCAATATATATTCGCACTGGAAAATGAGCGCATGGCGGGTAGTTTTAATGCAGTGGCGCCAAACCCGGTAACCAACAAAGAACTTATTTTAAAAACTGCAAAAGCTGTTAAGGGTAATTTTTATATTCCTGTTCATGTACCGGCTGTTGCAATAAAATTAATGCTGGGCGCAAGAAGTACAGAGATTTTAAAAAGCACTACAGTAAGTGCAGATAAAATAAAAAGGATTGGCTTTGATTTTAAATATATAAATATAGATGCAGCAGTAAATGATCTTAAATAAAAAAAGGAGAATATATCTTCCCATTTTTAACTAATCTTTTTTAATATTTTAGAACTACAAATCTCTTTTAATAAAATTTCGTTTAGCCCACAAAAAAAATAATGCCAGGTACAGGAGTGCCAGCGAAAATACAAGCCATGTATAATCTGCCGGTAATTTGTTTCCTGCCATGCCGGTAAATGAAGCAAGTGGCGAGTATAATAAACCATCCGATGCATTCATAGGGAGATAGTTTCCCATATTTCCCATATCTACTTTATGCTCCTCTTTGTTTTCCTGCGCGGTTCCACCTGGCTGAATGAACGGAAATACCGCAATCCATTGCACCGCCTTGGTGAGGAATTGTCGGTCAAAGCGGGAATCGAGGTCGAATTCAAGATTCTTTCGTTGGAGAAATTTCGAGCGAGCCCAGTCTCGATGTTTTATTACGATCTGATTTCCGGTCATAAAATTGTCACGGACGATGAGA
>JANXXM010000018.1 GCA_025350645.1 Ferruginibacter sp. | reverse complement strand
AACTCCTTTTATCGTTTAGCATCAACCATATTGCTCATAGGTTGCTCCTCAGCAGAGCCTACTATTCTTTTGATTGATTATGCAAAATTTCAAAACAAAAATGATAAAATCACCAACCATTTTTGACTACATTACCTATTTTAATTATTTTGAAATTGGTAAATAAAATCCAATCCTGCTAATGATTACAATTGCCTGCAATTACCAATCAAAATTTTAATGCCCTACCCATTTTAATTCAACAAAGATTTGCCGAAATTTTTAAATTATTTTTTTTAAAAAATTAAACCAATACTTCCTGTATTTCTGTAGTAGGTATATTTGCATTGCGCATCGATATTCCTCTCACAGCATTGGCGGTAAATTCTTCAAAGGCTTTCTTGCTTATTTCATCATCGCTCACCATTACAGGCACCCCAATATCTCCACCCTCTCTTATATTTTGCATAATAGGTATTTGCCCGAGAAAAGGAATATCAAATTCTTCTGCCAGTTGTTTGCCACCATCTTTACCAAAAATGTAATATTTATGTGCAGCATCCTGCGGATTTTCTGTAAACTCTGTTGGAGTAAAATAACTCATGTTTTCTACAAGCCCTATTACTGGTACTTTTAACTGTGCCTGAGAAAACATTGCTATCCCTTTTTTAGCATCTGCCAGTGCTATTAATTGTGGGGTGGTTACGACAATAACACCAGTTACCGGTACGGTTTGCACAATTGTTAAATGAATATCGCCTGTGCCTGGTGGCATATCAATAATTAAGTAATCCAGCTCTCCCCAGTCTACATCACTTACAAATTGTTTAATAGCACTGCTCACCATCGGGCCACGCCAAACTACTGCCTGCTTTTCATCTATCAGCAAACCAATGCTCATCAGTTTTATGCCAAATTTTTCTATGGGTACTATTAATCCTTTGCCGCCATTATCTTTCATCATTGGCCGCTCTCCCCGCACTCCAAACATAATGTGCTGGCTTGGGCCATATATATCTGCATCCATCAATCCTACTTTTGCGCCATCGCCAGCTAGCGCCAGTGCAAGGTTTGCCGCCACTGTACTTTTTCCTACGCCTCCTTTTCCACTTACTACAGCAATAATATTTTTTACACCAGCAAGCAGTGTACCTGCATCTTTTCTATTGCTGCTGGTATTACTGGTAAAGTTTACAGTAACCGCTGCTTCTTTATTTACCAATAGCTTTACTGCATTTATACAGGCATTTTGAATAAGATCTTTCATAGGGCAGGCAGGTGTGGTAAGCACTACTGTAAAAGAAACATTATTTCCCGTTATTACTACATCCTGTACCATATTTAAGGTTACCAAATCTTTTCCCAAATCTGGTTCCTGCACATTGCTTAGTGCTTTTAGTATATCATCTTTTGTCATATCTTTAGTTGTAAATTTTTGTACCTATAAATGGATATTTTTATTTATCCATGTGTAAATTATGTATTCAATTAATTGTTAAAAAACTTATGAGTTGGTAAAATTAAACAATGAAGCCCGTACTTTGTTTATCTAATTCTTTATAAGATTAGCCGGGCATAAAAGAATTTATTACTTATTTACATGAAGAAATTTTTACGATACTTATTTATTGCTTCTTTCTTTTTGCCAGGTGCTGCAAAAGCACAGTTTGAGACTTTTAAAGACTCCGTTGTACAATTGTATGGTGTGGTAATGACGGCAGATAGTTTGATAGGAATACCCAGTGCAAGTATTGTAGTAAAAGGACAAAACCGTGGTACCATTTCCAACGATAAAGGAGTTTTTAGTATTGTGGTGCTTAAAGGAGACCAGGTAGAATTTACCAGCATTGGTTACAAACCCGTTACGGTAAGCATAAGCAAAGACATTAAAGGAAACCAGCACAGCATTATCCAGTTAATGGTTACAGATACGATTTACCTTCCTGCAACCATTATACGACCACGCCTTACCAGGGAGCAGTTTGAGAGAGATTTTGTAAATACAAAAGTACCCGATGATGACATTGTGCTGGCTCAAAGAAATAATAATGCAGCTACAAGGCGCATATTGGCAAGCTCACTTCCTGCAGATGGAAGAGAAGCTTCCAATCAGTATTTAAGACAATATTCCGGCAAGCTTTCTTATGCAGGGCAAATTGCACCACAAAATATTTTTAATCCATTTGCTTGGAGCGAATTTATAAAGGCATGGAAACGAGGGGATTTTAAGAAAAAATCTTAAATAAATTTTACTCGAGGTAATTTCTTTTTTTACTAAAATGATAATTATACCTAAACTAGTTATTGCTATTCCGGCTTTATCTTTCTCTATAAAAAACCTTTTATATTGTACGCTTTAGGCTTTAGCTTTGTACCACATGCGTTATTATCTCACAGGCTTTATGGGCAGTGGTAAATCATACCTGGGAATGCTGTGGGCAGCAGATAATGGCTTTGCTTTTTACGATCTTGATCATTTAATTGAAGCAGAAGAACGAATGACCGTAAATGATATTTTTTTTAAAAACGGAGAAGCATATTTCCGGGAAAAAGAAGCTGCTGTTTTAAGAAATACTGAAATACTGGATAACTGCATTATTGCCTGTGGCGGAGGCACCGCATGTTATTTTGATAATATGGATTGGATGAATAAAAACGGTACTTCTATTTTTTTAGATGAAACTGCAGATAATATTTACCATCATGTAATAAATGATAAAAAGCCAAGGCCACTTTTATTAATACATAGTGGAATATCTTTAAAAGAATTTATACAAAATAAATTAGCGGAGCGTAAGCCTTTTTATGAAAAAGCAAGTATAATTTTACCTGCTTCGCAATTACACAGAAATGGATTTAGTATCGTACAAAAACTAATGTAAACTATGCACAAAGGTTTTTTAAAAGCGGGAGCCATCGTTGCTGCACTTGCAGTAATGCTGGGTGCATTTGCTGCACATGGGCTTAAAGAAAAAATAACTGTACCAGCACTTGTCATTTTTGAAACTGCCGTGAAATATCAGTTTTATCATGCCTTTGCCTTACTGATTACTGGTATTTTATATGCCCATTTTACATTTAAAATTACAATATGGGCAGGCAAATTATTTATTGCAGGTATTATTGTGTTCTGTGGTTCGTTGTATTGCCTTGTATATTTTCAAACCATAGCTGCAGATAAATATAATGGGATTGGTGCTATCACACCGCTGGGCGGCGTTTTTTTTATTACCGGTTGGATATTTTTATTGTTATCTTTTTTTAGAAAAAATAATGCTGCTGTTTAAACAACTATATTTCTACAGGCGTAAATCCTTTTTCCAAGTCATACTTCATGGTAATTAATGTTCCTTCTTTATTTTCAATCATAAATTCAATACCAAGATCTTCCATTCTTTTTTTCATATTGCGCAGGCCATTGCCAAAAGCACGGGGTTTACTAAGGTCTATTCCTTTGCCATTATCATGTATAGTAAAAACCATTTTATTATCTTTTTCCAAAAGTGTTAGCAACACATTGCCCGCACCTGAATGTTTTACAATATTATGCAGTGCTTCTTTTACTACTAAAAATACATTCCTTCTTATTTCTCCGCTTACTACGAGGTCTGGTATTGTTTTAGGCAGCTCTATTTCGCATACTATATTATTATCTTCGCAATAACCAATGGTATAGCTGCGAATGTAGGCAGCCATATTGCTGAAAGTGTCGTTGCTGCTGCTCATACTCCAGATAATGGCATTCATTTTATTGAGTAAATCATTTGCAGAATTGGAAATTTTTTCTACCTCAGGAATTTTATTTTCGCCCATTTTATTAAGGGCTATTTCACTGTATAATCTTATGGTAGTCATGCCGGATCCAAGGTCGTCATGCATATCTGCACTTATACGGTTACGCTCATTTTGCCTTGCATTAATCACTTCCAGTTGTTTTTCAAATTCTTTCTTTTCCATCTCAAGTTTCATGGCTTGGCGCTCATTAATTTTTTCTATAAATTCCTGCCTGGTTTTATAAGTAAGCCCCATTATATAAAACACTACAGATGCAATAATGCCTATACAAAAATAAAAACTGGCTGAGGTAAAAAGATTGGTTTGCGTACCAGCAATTAATAAAATAACAAATGATAAAATATAAAAAACGATTTGAATTGCAGTGCCCGCCACCAGGTAATTAACTAATTTATTTTTTTCTTTTAAAGCCGCAATAATATAAATAATAGCGGCAATAAGCATAAAAATCTTCATCACATTCTCCAGTATTTCCTGCGGGTTAAAAGTGTTGGTAAAAAAATGCAGGTATGTGTACACTGCCATTAAAATAACAATAGTAATTTTTTCGAATCTTAAAAATTTGTTTAACCAGTTGTTTTGTATAGTGGTGCTTAAAAAAATAATTACAAATTGTATATAAGCGAGTGTAGCTGCAATGAGTAACAACAGATCCAGCCAGGCAGAAAAAAAACCACCTATCCACCCAGAGGAACGAACCAGGAAAGCGTTTAGAAAAATAAGAAAAAACATGAGCACGCTATATAAAAAATTGTAGAAAAATTCTGCCCGCCTGGATATGATAAAATTCACCAGCGTAAACATTACCATCAATAAAAGCATCCCACTCACCAGCTTCATGCCATTGTTGGTTTCGTTATAGGGAGCATCCAGGTTATATTTATATTCGTTCAAATAATCTTTGTTAATCAATACAGCTCTTATTCTATTATATTTTAGTTTAAACATTTTAAGTTTAATAAAATAAATGTTTAACTCTTTTGCATGTAATTGTATAGGTATAAAACCTGAAGAAGCATCATTAAAAACCATATCCAGGTTGCCTTGTTTATTTTTTTTGTACAATGCAATGCTGTTAAATAGATAGCCGGGGTAAAAGAAAACATCTGCATTTTTATCTAAAGAATTATTACATGCAAAAGATAGCCAGATTGTTTTTGTAACTAGTTTATTAGGTATTTTGTTTCTTTCGGAAAAAGAGGAAAGTGGCGAAAAATGCTGCTGCTGAATATTTTCCGGATTAGCATTGGTATTGTTATCTATAAAGTAAAATGTTTTAGCATCGGTTTTTTCTATTGTAAAAATGCAACCCGCATCACACACTGTGCTATCTCCGGCAACCTGTGCTGTGATACAATTTGCTGCTAAAATAAAAAAGAGTAATAAAAAAATATATTTCAAAACAGTGTGTTTACTCTCAAACCTACATAATTTCGCTCAAAGGATGCTTTTTTCACACCGTTTTTTGTATAAAAAGCATCTGTTTTATTATCTTTAATTATATGGCGGAGAAACCCAAAACAATAAAAAAAAACACGAAAGCTGCAGATGCCCTCAAGCAGGAAAAGGAAGAAACTATAGAGGTAACGGCGCTATTAAAAGATGAGCGCACACATAAAATTGCAGGCAGTATTTGCCTGCTGCTGTCCATATTATTTTTTGTAGCATTTACCTCCTATTTATTTACGTGGGATGAAGATCAGGACAAGGTATTTAAAGAAGGGTATAAATTGTTGCTGGGTACAGATACAAAAGTAGCCAATCTTATGGGAACCTTTGGTGCATTCATATCTCATTTGCTTATTTATAAAGGTTTTGGGGTGGCGTCTTATCTTATTTGCACCTTCTTTTTTATTATTGGTATAAATTTATTTTTTGGGAAACGAGTATTCTCTGTTGTAAAAAATTTAAAGTATTTAATTATTGGTCTGCCACTCATAAGTATAACTGCAGCGGTAATTATGCAGGGAAATGATTTTGCCTGGGGCGGTGCAGTGGGGGATATGTGCAGAGATTATTTGTATAATGTTATGGGTAAAATTGGAACAGTAGGTTTTATTGGAATAGCTTTTTTGGGTTATGTAATATGGCGTTTTAACCCTTCCTTTAAATGGAATGGAAATAAAATAAATACTGCTGAAAGTATTGCAGGCACTATGATACAGCAAAATGATGAAAGTGTAATGGATGATGAAATAATAACCCATCAATATGCTTCCGAAGGAAATGTAATAAGTGGTAATGCAGGCATGGGAGATATTCCAGATCAATCTCCAATATTTGATCACGAACTGTCTCTCTCAGAAAAAGAAGACGCACAGGAAAAGAGAGGAGCAAGAATTGTAAATACTATTTTAATTGCGCCAAAGAAGCCAACTGATATTCTTACTGTAAATAATGAGGAGGAGGAAGAAGAATTTGATATAACGCCATCTGAAAAATATATACCACAGGTTAATACTGGTTTGCAACTGGAAGTAAAAACAGTATCCGATGAATTGGAAGAAGAAAAAACGATTACTGCCGAAGATGTGAAAAAATTACAACTTTACGACCCTGTGCTAGATCTGCGGGATTATAAATACCCCTCTATAGAATTACTAGAAAATCATGGTAGCGAAAAGATAGTGCAGGATCCACAGGAGCTGGAGAATAATAAAAATCAAATTATTAATACGCTTAAGAATTACGATATAAATATTTCAAAAATATCTGCAACGGTAGGGCCTACAGTTACCTTATATGAAATAATACCGGCGGCAGGCGTAAGAATAAGCCGTATAAAAAACTTGGAAGATGATATAGCTCTAAGCCTTGCTGCGCTTGGTATACGTATTATTGCGCCCATACCCGGCAAAGGAACAATAGGGATAGAAGTACCCAACGCAAAGAAAACAATTGTGAGCATGCGCACCCTGCTGGATGATGATAAATTTAAGCATAGTGCTTTTGCGTTACCTATTGCCATTGGCAAACGTATAGATAATACTAATTTTATTGTGGATCTTGCCAGCATGCCGCATTTGCTAATGGCAGGTGCCACAGGGCAGGGTAAATCTGTAGGGTTAAATGCAATATTGGTTTCGCTATTGTATAAAAAACATCCGTCTCAGTTAAAGTTTGTATTGGTAGATCCTAAAAAAGTAGAACTTAGTATTTACAAAACCATTGAGAAGCATTTTCTTGCAAAACTACCAGGCGAAGAAGAATCTATTATTACTGATACAAAGAAAGTGGTGCATACGCTTAATGCATTGTGTATAGAAATGGATAACCGTTATGACTTGCTTAAAGAAGCGGGTTGCAGAAATATACGGGAGTACAATGAAAAATTTGCACAACGAAAATTAAATCCGGAAAAAGGTCATCAGTTTTTACCATTTATTGTACTGGTGGTAGATGAGTTTGCAGATCTTATAATGACTGCAGGTAAAGAGGTAGAAATGCCGATAGCCAGGCTGGCACAGCTTGCAAGGGCAATTGGTATTCATTTAATAATTGCTACGCAGCGGCCTTCTGTAAATATAATTACGGGTACCATTAAAGCAAATTTTCCTGCACGTATTGCTTTTAAAGTAAGCAGTAAAATTGATAGCCGCACTATTTTAGATACCGGTGGTGCAGAGCAATTAATTGGTAAAGGCGATATGCTAATAAGCTATAATGGCGAAGTGGTAAGGCTACAATGTGCTTTTGTAGATACACCGGAAGTAGATAAAATTGTAGATTTTATTGGGGCACAGCGTGGTTATCCCGATGCATTTTTATTGCCGGAATATGTGGATGAGAAAGAAATGGAAGGGAAAGATTTTGATGTAAATAATAAGGATGCACTATTTGAGGATGCAGCACGTTTAATTGTGAGCAGCCAGAGTGGAAGTACTTCATTGCTGCAAAGAAGAATGAAACTGGGTTATAATCGTGCAGGCAGGCTTATGGACCAACTGGAAGCAGCGGGCATTGTGGGGCCAAACCAGGGCAGCAAAGTAAGAGATGTATTGATAAAGACCGATGCAGATTTGCAGATGTATTTAAATGAAATGGGGTAGAGTAGAATAAAGATTTTTAGATATTAAGTACAAGACTTGTGTCTAATATTTGTGTTTGGTGTCTAACATTTTGTGTGTAATTTTCTAATTTATGTCAAAATTTCTAATAGTTGGCTTGGGTAATCCCGGAAATGAATATGCTAATACCCGCCACAATATTGGGTTTGATGTGGTAAACGCTTTTGCCATAAAACATGCTGGTATGTTTAAGGACAGTCGCCTTGCATACACTGCAGAAGTAAAATGGAAAGGAAAAACATTTGTATGTGTATGCCCTACCACTTTTATGAACCTTAGCGGACGAGCGTTTAAGTACTGGATGGATAAAGAAAAAGTGCCGCTGGAAAATACGCTTACTATAGTAGATGATCTGGCCTTGCCTATAGAAAAACTACGGCTTAGAGGAGCAGGTACACATGCAGGTCATAATGGGTTAAAAGATATTCAGGCCATTCTTGGAACAGATGAATATCCAAAATTGCGTTTTGGAATAGGAAATATTTTCCCGAAAGGAATGCAGGCAGATTTTGTTTTAAGTAAATGGAAGCCTGCTGAAATTCCTCTTGTAAAAGCAAAAATTGAAAAGGCAGTAGAAATTATAGAGGGATTTGCAACAATAGGATTAGAGCGTACTATGAGTACTTTCAATAATATGGTTTTTTAAAAGCAAAATTAATATCTATAGTAAATTTTATTTCAGCGTTTTATGTTATTTTCGCTGAATACGTTTAAAAGAATAATAACTTTTTAAAAATGAAGATAATTTGTATTGGCAGAAACTATGCGGATCATGTAAAGGAATTGGGTAATGAAATACCTGACGAACCCGTAATTTTTATGAAGCCAAAGAATGCCCTCATTCAGGGCCATACCCCATTTTATTATCCTGAGTTTACCAATGATCTTCATTTTGAATGTGAAGTAGTTTTACGAATTTGTAAGAATGGAAAATACGTACCAGAAAGGCAGGCACCCAATTATTATAACGGCTATTCCGTAGGTATAGATTTTACCGCAAGAGATATACAGGATGAGTGTAAAAGAAAAGGATTGCCCTGGGAAAAAGCAAAGGCATTTGATAATTCTGCTGCCGTAGGTAAATTTATAGATATCGCACCAAACAGCGGCTTCAATAAAAAGCCTGTAAAGTTTTCATTAAAGAAAAACGGCGAATTGATGCAGGATGGAAACAGCGATGAAATGTTATTTGGTTTCGATAGCCTTATTGCAAATATCTCCAATTATTTCTCTTTAAATATAGGCGATCTTATTTTTACCGGTACACCTGCAGGTGTAGGCGAGTGCGTGGTAGGCGATGAATTGGATTGTTATATTGGTGCTGAGAAAATGCTATCCGTTGTGGTAAAATAAATAGGGTTTGTAAAAAAATATCATACAAGCAACTATACATTCATACCCTAAAATAAAACCCTACATGCTTGCTTTCACGAGTTTTTAAGATTTACTATAAATTATTCGTCAATAGCTCTTTAATACAAATTTTATTACCGAATCTTTTTGTACTTGAACAAGTTTATAATTAAATTTATATAGGCTGTTTTCCCAGTCTCCATAATTTGCATTTGGAAAAACAATGAATTTTTTTCCAAATTCCGTTGCAGCAATATCAACGTTATTCTTTCTTTCTGCTTCTGTTTTTTTATCAAATAATGTGCTAAAATCTGCAAGGTTATCCCCCATCAGTAATATTACTTCGTACTGCTGCATTATATTCTGCCTTCTTGTTTCTTTGCTGGAAGTATTGGTTTTAGGAAAAAAATGAATGTCATCAGTATTAGGTAAATTAAATTTTTGCAGATTTTTTAAAGTAGATATTCGTTCTCTTTCTTCCCGGTTAGTTACATAAAATACACTTATATTTTTTGCCGCAGCATATTTTAAAAATGCAGCAGCACCAGGCATTGTATCTGCGGCAGATTTATCCGTCCATTCATACCAACTTGCAGTTTCGTATTCTTTGCTATTGTAGGCCTGGTGTACAGCATAAGGGCTGTTATCTAAAATGGTTTCATCAATATCTGTAATAATAGCTTTTGGTTTTGTAGATTGCGCTGCATAATTATCTATGCGCATTTGTGCAACATTATAACCTTGTAAACACAATGCCCTGTACTCCGCCGCCCGCTGCTGAAACAGCGCCGTAAAAAGCTTTCCGTTTAAACTTACATTTTGAAGTGTTGCTGTATTCCCAACTGCAGTTATTTTTTTTGAGGTATTGCAGGCTAATAAAAAAACGATAGCTGTAAAAAAAAAATATTTCATTAAGGTAAAATTTAAAATTAACTGAGGGTAAAATTATAGCTTTAACATTGTAAACAATTTATTGGTAAAAGATTTGTGAAAAGAAATATTTTTAGCTTTAAAAAAAATAAATGAAATTTTTATATACTCTCATCATTGGTATGGCATTATGCTCCTGTGCCGGCATAAAAAAAGATGCAACCAATAATATAAAACAAACTGAAAAAGAACTTTTGCAATTGCAGGACGAAAAAGTATTAATGAAAGCGGGTGTTACATTTAGTGCAGAGGGAAACACGCCGATAAACTGGAGTATAAAAATGAACTATGACGAGAAAGTAAATTTTATTGCGGATGATGGACTACAGGTAAATACTGCATTTAATTCATTAAAAAAAACAATGCAAAATGATACCACAATCTTTAAAGGCAAAGTGACTGCAGGAGAAATAATAATAACCACTCATGATGGTTCTTGTACTGTACCTGCATTAAAAAAAGTTTTTTCTAAGTTAGTTACTGTAAATATTAATGGTAAACTATACAGCGGCTGCGGTAATTTTTTATACGATGCAAATCTTACCGGCAAATGGAACCTGGAAAAGATAGGCAATCTGCAAATTATACCTGCTGAATATAATAAAATACCGTTTTTTGAATTTGACATGATTAAGCAAACGCTCGTTGGTAACGACGGGTGCAACAGGATAAATGGCCACTTAGAAGTGCAGGGAAAAAGAATACAATTTGCAACAATTAAGACAACTCAAATGAACTGTAGAAAAAAAAATATTAGTACTATTATTGCCACATTAATTAGTGATAAGCTTGTAGATTATTATTTTAAAAACAATAGACTGTATCTGTATTTACCAGATGATAGTTTGCTGGTTTTTATAAAGGCAGCGGAGTAAAAAAAATATTTCTGTAGTTATAAATATATCAAATTTCATTATATTTTGTTACAACTATCTTACCTTAATCACTAAACTAAGCCCGGCCGTATTTGCCATATTGCTGTATCCTGCTTTAAAATGAAAACTAAGATCGTCGCTTACATCAAACATTTTTAAATGAGCATCTACAGCAGCATCTGCTACATTAAGACCCCAAAACAGTGCAAAAAATAATACCGAATAATCAACATTTTGTCTTACACCATTTCTAAAATTTTTTATTCTATCCGGTTGTGTGCGTACGGTATAGTAGGGTTCTATTATAAGGTAGTCGTTTGAAGGATCGCCATCGGTAGCCAGCACCAACGCTTTTTTTGCTTCTTTATATTGCTTTAGGTTTCTAAAAAAAAGAAAACCAGTTGTACCCAGTGCACCATATACGAGAGGTATTTTCCAGTATTTTTTGTTGGTATATTGACCCCAACCAGGTAACATAGCACTTCTCTTTATGGCAATACCGGGGTTGTATTTTTTTAAAGTGTCTTTGCCAGCTAAGGTTTTTGGTTTTCTATTTAGCTCAGTACTACTGTCTGCTTTTTGGATATTTTCTTGTGCATTACAAAAAAATACAATAGCCAGCAAAATAAAAAAAGTCAAAAATATTTTCTTTAAAAACATCAGGTTACATTGATATTCAATTTTTCCAGCAGCCCGTTTAACTCCTGCAGAGAATAGTATTCAAAGGTAATACTGCCACTGCCTTTTTTACTATGTGCCAGTTTTACTTTTGTACTAAAAGATGATGCTAAATTATCTTCTATTTTTTTAAATGCCGGCGGTAGTTCTGTTTTTACAGAAGGTTTAACAGCATCGCTGCCAGTATACATTCTGCGTACAAGATCTTCGGTTTGGCGTACAGATAATTCTTTGCTTTTTATTTCAGAAAAAATGAACAGTTGTTTATCTATGGCATCTACATTTATGAGTGCTCTTGCATGCCCCATACTTATGATATTATTGCGTACAGCAATTTGGATATCTGGTGGTAATTTAAGCAGGCGTATGTAGTTGGTAACAGTACTGCGTTCTTTACCCATACGTTCAGCCACCTGTTCCTGCGTATAATCCACCTCATCCATAAGTCGTTTATAGGAAAGTGCAATTTCTATTGCATTAAGATTTTCTCTTTGTAGGTTTTCCAGCAATGCAAGTTCCAGTAACTGATCGCTGTTGGCTTCTCTCACATAAACAGGGACATCTTTAAGACCGGCAATTTTTGATGCTCTGTATCTTCGTTCGCCTGCTATAAGCCTGTACCTACCCCCTGGTATTGCACTTACCGTAAGTGGTTGTATAATATTGTGCATTTTTATAGATGCTGCAAGCTCACTTAACGCCGTTTCGTCAAAATCTTTTCGGGGCTGATTGGGGTTGGTTTCTATTTTATCCAGCGATACTCTTTGTATGCCTACTGTTTTTTCTGCAACATCAGTTTTTAAAGTACCGCTAGTATTTTTAAGATCGGTATCTATATTTTGAAGCAGGCTTCTTATTCCTTTGCCTAATGCATCGTTTTTTTTGGATAAACTCATTTTGATAATTTATAATTTGCTAATTAGCTCAATATCGGATTAACTAATTAACCACTTTTTCTTCTTTTTTTATTTTTGTCAAATTGTTTTTCTGCAAAATTTCTTTTGCAAGGTTTAGGTAGTTGATAGCACCTTTACTATCGCTGTCATACAAAATAACAGGCTTTCCAAAGCTGGGCGCCTCACTTAATTTTGTATTACGGTGTATGATACTGGTAAATACTATATCTTCAAAATGACGCCGCACTTCGCTTACTACCTGGTTGCAAAGCCGCAACCTGCCATCGTACATCGTCATTAAAATACCCTCTATTTGCAGATCAGTATTTAACCTGTTTTGTACAATTTTTACTGTGTTTAATAATTTACCTAGTCCCTCCAGAGCAAAAAATTCTGTTTGCACAGGCACTACCACACTATCTGCAGCCACTAAAGCATTTACAGTTATGAGCCCTAGCGATGGTGAGCAATCTATCACAATAAAATCATACTGATCTCTTACCTGCTCCAGTATTTTTTTTAAAACAGTTTCTCGGTTGGGATAATTTATCATTTCTATTTCTGCACCTACAAGGTCTATATGAGATGGTATAATATCCAAGTATGCAATTTCTGTTTTTAATATTAACTCAGCTGCGGTGGCTTCGTTTACCATACAATCGTAAAGGCTTTTGGTAATATTATGCAGATCAAAACCAGTGCCGGTAGTACTGTTGGCCTGGGGATCTGCATCTACCAGCAGTGTTTTATATTCCAGTATAGCAAAGCTTGCCGCCAGGTTTATGGCAGTAGTAGTTTTGCCCACACCGCCTTTCTGGTTTGCTATTCCTATTATTCTTGCCATGCGTTTTGCGCTTGTTTATAAGTGAGTTTTAGTATAAAATTCTGTCAAAAGTAAACTTCTAAAAGCTATTTTCGCAAACTTCGTCATTTTTAGGGAAAGGCAAAGGAAATTGGCTAATTAGTTAACGACTTCTAATGAAGATATTGATTTTATCAGCATTACAATCTTATCTTTTTTACACAGGCAAAAAGTTATTACGAAGCCACAATAACAAAAGCATTATTGCTGATGATAAGGAGACTCAAAAATCATAATTCAAAAAACCTTTTAAATAAATGATTACAGATATCATTATCCATTGATTAATTTTGCGCAATATGATTACAATAATATCCGGTACTAACCGGCCTGGCAGCAATACAAAAAAAGTAGCGCTGGAATACAAAAGAATTTTAGCAGAAAAAAATATTGAAAGTATAGTTTTAGCGTTGGATGAACACGCAGTTCATGAAAGGAACGACAACTTTATTACAATGGAGAAAGCATTGCTTGCACCTGTAGAAAGTTTCATTATTATATCTCCGGAATACCATGGCTCTCACCCTGGTGTATTAAAAATGATGATAGATAATACTGACGTAAAAAACTGCTGGTGGCATAAAAAAGTATTGCTTACAGGCGTAAGTACAGGCCGGGCAGGTAACCTGCGGGGCATGGAACATCTCACTGGTGCATTGCTGCACATGAAAATGCTGGTGCATCCAAACAGGCTGCCCATAAGCGTGGTAGATAAACTCATGAATACAGAAAATCATTTTTCAGACGAAGCTGTCCTCAAAGCCATTCATACACAGTTAGAAGAATTTTTACACTTTTAATATAATTTCAGGTTTGCAAACCATATAAGATGCAGCTAGTCTTTTTTAACTAAAGAAATATTTATGAGATCACCGGTGGGCGTTTTTATTTTTATAACAGCCATGTTACTATTGGATTTTTATTTTTTTCAGGCAGTAAAAACAGTAGCACAAAATTTATCGCCAAAGGCAAAAGCAATTGTATACGGACTTTACTGGGGGCTTACCTTACTGGCTATTGCAGGTTTTTTAATGTTTGTTTATACAGAGCAGCATTTTTTGGGAAAAAAAGTTCGCACCTATTTATTTGCTATGATTATAGGATTGTTTCTTGCAAAAATAACTGCACTCATTTTCTTTTTGGCAGATGACCTACGCCGTGGCATACAATGGCTTGCAGGAAGATTATTTTTTAATAATACTGATGTAGATGGTATGAGTAGTGATGGCATAAGCCGTTCTGTATTCCTTAGCTGGCTGGGTATAGCGGCTGGTACTACATTATTCGGAAGCCTTCTTTATGGGTTTACCAACCAATATAAATATCAGATTAAAAGGGTAAAATTAAAATTCGATAACCTCCCGCAAGCATTTAGAGGCATGCGTATTTTACAGGTGAGCGATATACATAGCGGCAGTTTTATGGATAAAAAAGCGGTGCAGCATGGGGTGGATATGATATTGAAAGAAGGTGCAGATCTTATTTTATTTACTGGAGATCTTGTAAACGATAAGGCTACAGAAATGGATAATTACAAAGATGTCTTTAACCAGCTTAAAGCACCCATGGGCGTATATTCTACATTGGGCAATCACGATTATGGCGATTATGTACAATGGCCAATAGAAGGAGTGAGCAAAGAACAGAATTTAGAAAACCTAAAAAAAATACATGCAGAAATTGGATGGAAATTATTAATGAATGAGCATGTTATATTAGAAAAAAACGGGGCGGAAATAGCATTGATCGGTATAGAAAACTGGAGTGCAAAAGCAAGGTTTCCCAAGCATGGGCGCATGGATATTGCTTATGCAGGTACAGAAAAATATCCTTTTAAAATATTGATGAGCCACGACCCCAGCCACTGGCAAGCGGAAGTGCTTACAAAATATACTGATGTAGATCTTATGCTCGCAGGGCATACCCATGGGATGCAGTTTGGTGTGGAACTGCCTGGTTTTAAATGGAGCCCCGTGCAATATATGTACCCGCAGTGGGCTGGCTTATATAAAAATGGCAAACAAAAATTATATGTGAATCGTGGTTTTGGTTTTATAGGATACCCCGGCAGGGTAGGCGAGCTTCCAGAAATTACCGTTTTTGAACTGCTGTAAAATGAAAATTTGAGCAGCTTCAATTTTTTCAAACCGCATTTTATTTTAATACACTACATCTTACTGTGCAGCATAGCATTTGAAATTATTTTTTTAAATAATTTTCAGTCATCCTTATTAGTATTTTCATTTGTGTGGTTACCCGCAAATCCCTTTTTTAAAATTTCTGCTTTGGCTTTTCCTATTAGCTTTTCTATGTCTTGCTCGCTGGCCACCTTTATTTTTTTTAAAGAACGAAATTCTTTTAAAAGCATATCTGCTGTGGCTTTACCAATACCTTTTATACTTTCTAATTCGTTTGTAAAAGCACCTTTACTTCGTTTATTTCGGTGGTGTGTTATGCCAAACCTGTGCACTTCATCCCGTATTCTCCTAATCAATTTTAAACTCTCACTATCCCATGGTAATAATAAAGACTGGGTATCGTTGCTAAAAAATAATTCTTCTTTGTTTTTTGCTAACCCCACTAATGTCATTTTCCCTCTCAGTTCCAGTTTGTCTATACTCTCCATAGCAGCACTTAACTGCCCTTTGCCACCATCTATAATTACCAGTTGCGGCAGTGCTGCATTTTCGTCTGTAAGCCTTTTGTAGCGGCGATACACTACTTCCGTCATAGATGCAAAGTCGTTTATGCCTTCCACTGTTTTAATATTAAAGTGTCGGTAATCTTTTTTACTGGGCTCACCATCTTTAAAACATACCATAGCTGCTACCGCATAACTTCCCTGAAAGTTGGAGTTATCGAAACACTCTATGTGTACAGGAAGTTCTGCAAGGCTTAGATCAGCCTGCATTTGCTGTAGTACTTTGTGTTTTTCATCACTTGTTTTGTCTTCCAGTTTTAATAATTTTTTTGCTTTTAATTCTTCCTTAAAATAATTTACATTTTTTTCAGATAAGGTAAGCAGTGTTTTTTTATCACCCGCTTTTGGTATGGTAATGAAAATATTTGGTTCCAGATACTCCATATCAAATGGTACAATAATTTCTTTGGCTTCACTTTCAAAAATCTGTCTTAATTGTGCTATTGCAAACGATAATATTTCTGCTGCAGTCTCTTCTAGTTTTTTTTGCAGAATAATAGTTTTTGTTTGTATAATGCTTCCATTATTTACCGCCAGGTAGTTTACATAAGCTGTTTCTCCTTCTTCTAAAATACTAAAAACATCTACTGTTCCTGTGTTGGTATTTACTACTGCAGATTTTGCTTTATATAGCTGCAGATGGTCTATTTTGCTTTGATAAATAGCTGCTTTTTCAAACTCCATTTTAGTAGCATGCTCTTTTATTTGCAGGCGATAGTTTTGTATAACAGGGTTTAAGTTCCCTTTTAAAAGATCTTTCAATTCAGAAATTCCTTCTAGGTAATCGGTTAACGCTTGTAAGCCTTCGCATGGTCCTTTACAATTTCCTAAATGATACTCCAGGCATACTTTAAATTTTCCTTTTTTTATGTTAGTTTCTGTAAGTGGAAGCCTGCACGTACGTAATTGTATATTTTGTTTTATAAAATTAAGCAGGTCTCTTACTTTGGCCACAGAAGTAAACGGTCCAAGATATGTAGAACCATCTTTAATTTTTCGCCGGGTAAGAAATACCCTTGGAAAGGGTTCATTTTTGATAACAATATAAGGGTAAGATTTATCGTCCTTTAAATTGATATTAAAGAGTGGCTGATGCTCTTTTATCAATGAATTTTCTAGCAAAAAAGCATCCTGATCGCTATTTACAATCGTAAATTCTATTTTGTAAATCCTGTTTACCAATTCATAGGTTTTGTAACTACTTTTGGTTTTATTAAAATAACTGCTTACCCGTTTGCGAAGGTGTTTTGCTTTGCCTACATACAATAATTCATTGGCACTGTTATAATATTTATATATGCCAGGTGCTGTGGGTATGGTATCTGCAATCTTAGAAAAATCTTTTTGTGTCATACTTTAAAAACTCCAGTCTATTTTAATTTCGCTTGTTACCGCAGCATTGCTGCCGCTATTTTGTATAGTAACTATTTTACACCATTTACCACTTTGCCAGGTTAGTTGCTGTACCTCATCATTACCAGTTTTTTTAATGATGAAAATGCGTTTTACTTTTCCTGTTTCCGGGGTTACATATACATCCCAATGCAGTAGCGGCATGCTGTCTGGCAATTTTATTGTAGGGTCGTAGGTAAAAGTAAATGCTTCTACTGTTTGATCTAAAAATTTTTTTTCCTTAAATAATTTTTTAAGATTTACACTATCAATTACCGGTGTTAAAAAAGGAGCAAACGCTGTAGAAAAGTCTTCTTCCTTTAACCATGCAGAGTCAACTACTCTGTTATTTTTTAAATTTCTTTTTATGGGAGTAATACCAATAATTTTTATCTGTGCTATTTCACCTTTTAAATAATTAGTTACCGGAAAATAATTTTCAGCAGAATCTGTATTGGCAATTACAGGGGTTTGTTTAGTTGTTTCATTTTTATTATTCCTACAGGATATAAATATCCCCCATATTAAAATTATGCAAATAAAATGTTTCATAAAAGCAAAAATAATCTATAGTTTTTATCTGGTTACAATAAAAAAACGCAACAAAAAAATGTTGCGTTTCTAAAAATGATATTTCCACCAGCTTAAAATCCTTTTGTAAAACCTATTTTTAATCCCGTAGTAATAAGGTTTTCTTTATAGCCATAAGGTTTTTTATAAGTAGATAATGCCTGATACCGAAATTGAGGACCAAGGTTTAAACTAAATCCTCCTTTTAAACCAATACTAACAAAGGTTTCTGCTGCAATATTTATATTGAAATTTCTTTTTAAAGAAGATTCACGGATAAGATTTTTTTGGTCTGCAGACATTAAAAGAGAATTGCCGCCAAAATTATAAGTAGGTTGTACAGAAGTGCCTATATACCATTTAACCCTGCGCCCGTTTACAAGAATAAAATCTGCTCCTACAGGCACAGATAGTTGCAAACTAGTATGGTTAAATTTTGTCTGGTTGCCATCTGTAGAAAATTCGCTTCCTCTTATCATGGCAGTATTATTATTTAAAACTGCAACGGATGCTTGTGTAGGATGAGGTAGTTTGGTGCCCGATGTAGTGTAATTGATATAGTTAAATTGAAGACCTGTTTTAATTCTCAGTCTTTTTGCAATAGCATAATTAAATACAGCACCAGCCTCCAGGCTCAGTGATGGAGCATCTCTTAAAGAAACAGATTGTAATGCAGCCAAAGAAAGTTGTGTGTAAGATGCTGAAGGTTTAAACCCATCCCGCATGTTTATCAATCTATAGCCTAATGAAGGAGTCATATAATAACTTAGGCTGGAATTTCTTTTAAACTTAGTGCGGGCAGCAGCTTTTCTCAAATTTTTATTTTGTTCCTGCAAGGCTATTTCTTCATTTGCAATAGTTTTTGATAAAGCTACTTTTTGAGCAATGGTATTTTTTATAATGTGGCTATCCTGAGTAACATTTTCGGTAGTAAATTTTGCTGAGGTTATATTATCCGGCTCTTCCTCTGGAGCCGTAATTTTTACTAAAATATTTTCTTCAATAGTATTTTGTTTGTATTTGCTTTTAGAAATCTTGTTGCTGCGAGGAAATTCAATTGCCGCAGTGGTTATTGATTTAGCGGCATCTTCATTACTAAATGTATTTTTAATTTCTATATTTTTATCTTTTGATGTTGTTATGGGTTTGTTTATATTATCATATTCAGAAGATAAAATATTATCATTTTGTTCGGCAAGTTGGTCGTTTACTTTATCAGCAGGTACAGTTTGTATTATTTCAGCAATTGTATTTTCATAAGGATCCTCATTTAAGTCAAGCGATAAATATTTTTTTGCAGCTTTTACTTTGGAAATAGTTGCCAGTGTGGCGGAAGGATTCATGTAGTTTATTTCATTACCCTTCGCATAATTTTTTGCAATTACCTGTAGATTTTCTTCACTGGCTTTCCTTGCTGCATTACCTAAAGAATTATTATTGGAAATACCGATGTACAAAACAGCACACAATATAAAAAGACAAACGGCTAGGGAGGGCCATTTTCGGTCTGGATGTAAATTATTGTAAATGCTATACCACACCTTTTTGGAAGGTACCATCAAAAAATCATCTGTGGCACTTCGCAAAAACTGTTCGAAATTGTTGTTTTTAAAATCTTCCATCTTTCACTCAAGCTTTGTGTTCGTTATTGGTTTTGTGTCCGGTATATTTTATTATTTTACAGAGCCGGTTCTCAGGTAATTATTTTTGTATTGATTTTTATCCATTATTTTTTTCTTCACCAATACTTCCTCCAACATTGCCTTAGCACGAGTATATTGGCTTCGGCTGGTGCTTTCTCCAATATCCAGTAAGTCGCCTATTTCTTTATGAGAATAACCTTCTATAGCATACAAATTAAGTACTGTTTTATAGCCCAATGGTAAAAGTCTTATGCATTCCACCACTTGTTTTGCCTGTATGATAGAGGGGATCATATCTTCCCTTATTTGAAGAGATTGGGCATGTATAAGATCTACACAATCAGAAAATTTTTTATTTTTTTTAAGCACATTAATACAGGTGTGTACAATAATTCTTCTTATCCAACCTTCTAGCGCTCCCTCGTTTCTGTATTGATGCAGTTGGGTAAAAATCTTTATAAAACCTTCCTGCAGCATATCTTCTGCATCTTCTCTGCTCTTTGCAAAGCGATAACATACACCTAGCATGCGTGGACTAAAACGATTATAAAGCGCTTCATGCGCAGCAGCATTATTTTTTATAGCACCAGCAAGCATTTGCTCTTCGGTCATAAGTATAAATTTTACCCAATAAATATAGGCAATTTTATTGGTAAACCTGCTGCTTTGCCATTAAAATAACCTATAAAATATTTTTATGGTAAAAGAATTTAATTCGACTAAGGAGGTATGTTGCAGATTAGTAAAAGCAATGGTTTAAAAATATTTTTAGACTCTTTGTGTCAAAGAAATCTTATTATATCTTTTGTCTTAAAATATCAAAAAAATACTATTTTTTTTTCAGCATTACTTTTTATGCAGGCTTCCAAAATATACATTACCTGTATTCCATCATTTGCTGTTACTGGCTCTTTTTTATTTTCAATGATGGAATCATATATTAGTGTATAAAAATCCATATAATTACCAGTAAGGGTTTTTATTTTTTCTATTAGATTAACCCCCTCTTTTTCTGTGTGCAATAAGCCCTGGTCATTCATTTTTTCTATTCCATAGCCCGGATCATCAGGTTTTTTATTTGCCGCCAAAAATGCCTCTTGCGTATCACCCCTGCTTTTTAAAAAAGAACCTTTCCTTCCATGTAAAACATAAGCTGGTATTGGCTCCCTTACAAAGTAAGAAGATTTTAATCTTACCCGCAATAATGGGTAATACAGTATTATATCAAAATTGTCATCTACTTTAGAAAGTGCCCTTGTAATTCTTATATCCGCAAAAACGGCAACTGGTTTACCAAAAAGACAAAGCGCCTGGTCTATTAAATGTGGACCAAGATCCATCAATAAACCCGCACCGGAATTTTTTGTTTCCTTATGTTGCTTTGGGCTTAGCGCTGGCTTATACCTGTCAAAATGAAACTCGGCTTCTATCAACTCTCCCAATAAATTTTCATTAATAATTTTTTTTACAGTTTTAAAATCACTGTCCCATCTTCTGTTTTGAAAAACTACCAGTTTTTTATGTTGTTTTGCAGCTATTTCTTTTAAATCTATTGCTTCTGCCACTGTTGTGGTAAAAGATTTTTCTACAATGATATGTTTCCCTGCCAGCAAACATTTTTTAGCGTACTCATAATGTGTAAAAGTTGGGGTGTTTACAACCACCAGGTCTATGGTTTTATCGTTTAAAATTTCTTCCAGCGATGAATAAGATATGACATCCGGATAAAATTGATGAATGTTTTTATAGTTTCTCTCCCACGCACCTGCAAGTATAAAACCTTTGTGCAAATTTATAAACGGAGCATGAAAAATCCTGCCACTCATACCAAAAGAAAGTAGTGCTGTCTTAATTTTTTTCATGTATTATATTAAAACTTTTCCCGTCATTGCTTCAGGTATTTGAAGCCCCATCATGGTAAGTATTGTGGGTGCCACATCTCCAAGTTTACCCGGCTGTACCTGTCCTTTCCAATAATTATCTATTACAAAAAAGGGCACAAGGTTTAAGCTGTGTGCAGTATTGGGTGTACCATCCTCATTTATTTCATAATCAGCATTGCCATGGTCTGCCAGTAAAAAAACAGAATAGTCTTTTTCCAGGGCTTTTGTTACTACTTTTTTTACACATTCATCTACCGTTTCTACGGCTTTTATAACTGCATCCCATACGCCTGTATGCCCTACCATATCTGCATTTGCAAAGTTGAGGCAAATAAAATCGGGCGCATTGGTATCTATATCTTTAATTACTGATTCTGTTACCTCATAAGCACTCATTTGCGGTTGCAAATCGTAAGTGGCTACTTTGGGAGAAGGTATCATTATTCTTCTTTCCAGTGAAAAAGGTACTTCTCTACCACCGCTAAAAAAGAAACTTACATGAGGATATTTTTCGGTTTCTGCAATACGCATTTGTGTTTTGCCAGCAGCAGCTATTACTTCGCCAATGGTATTATCAAGATTATCTTTATCAAATAAAACCTGTACATTTTTAAAGTTATGATCATAATTCGTCATGGTGGTATAATGCAAATCAAGTTTTTGCATTCCAAATTCTGGCATATCGGTTTGTGTAAGTACTTCTGTTATTTCCCTGCACCTGTCTGTTCTAAAATTAAAAGATAAAACTGCATCGCCGGGTTTAATTTTTGTATCAGCAACTGTATTATTAATGATAGGCATTAAAAATTCATCAGTAATATTGATTTTGTAAGATGCTTTAATGGATGCTTTAATATCATCAGTATGGTTTCCTTTTGCATTCACCAGTGCATCGTAAGCAATCTTTATTCTTTCCCATCTTTTATCCCTGTCCATCGCATAATATCTACCAGTAATCGTTGCAATTTTACCGGTGGTTTTTGTCAGGTGTTCGTCCAGTTCCTGTATAAAACCGAATCCACTTTTCGGGTCGGTATCTCTTCCATCCATAAAAGCATGTACCAGCAAGTTCTCAAATTGTAAAGTGCTGCACAAAGAAGCAATGGCTTTTACATGATTAATATGGGAATGAACGCCGCCATTGCTTACGAGACCAATAAGATGCAAAGGTTTATGATTTTCTTTAGCATACTGTATAGTTGCAAGCAATGTTGCATTACTTTCAAAAATTTTATTTTTAATGGCTACGTTTATACGCTGTAAGTCTTGGTAAACAATGCGGCCGGCACCAAGGTTAAGATGCCCAACTTCACTGTTTCCCATTTGCCCTTCTGGCAAGCCTACCTCTTCGCCACAGGTTACCAGTGTACTATTTGGATAAGTTTTATAGAGGGAACTTACAAATGGAACATTTGCGTTTTGGATAGCATCGCTGCTTTTAACTTTTCCTAATCCCCAGCCATCCATTATTATTAGTATAGATTTTTTATTTTGCATAAAGCAAAGCTAAATATTAGATTACTATTTAAAATAAAAATGTCTTTTATTCACAGCAATTTTTTAAATGTTAATTCGTTTAAAAAACATTATGTTGGCATGTTTTTAGCACGTTTCTAACAAATAAATTTTAAACATGAAAAGATTTTTATTCTTATTATCTCTTATATTTATTATGGCGTCATTTGTAACCAGTACCGGGTTGATTGATGTGATTAATGCTATAAAATCCGGCAATGCATCTTCTGTTGCAAAATATTTTGATAACACTATTGAAATAACTTTACCTGCAAAGAGTAATAACTACAGTAAAAGCCAGGGAGAAGCGGTATTAAGAGATTTTTTTACTACAAATGTGGTTAAGTCTTTTACCATTAATCATCAGGGCGAAAGTGGAGGTTCAAAATTTTGTATAGGTACATTGGTTACCAGCGCAGGCACATACCGCACCACTATAAATCTCAAACAAAAAGGCGATAAGGAAATGTTGCAAGAAATTAAATTTGAAAACTAGTTTTACATAATTCCTATGAAAATTAAACTCTCCATTTATTGGAGAGTTTTTTTTGTATAGGTTATTTAATAGCTGTCGGCTTAACTTTACATCATGAATTACGAAAATGCGTTGAATGAACTTATAAATAATGCTCTTACAGAAGACATTGGCAGCGGAGATTATTCTACCTTATCTACCATTGATGAAAACGCAGCAGGAAAAGCAGTTTTAAAAATAAAGCAGAATGGTGTACTTGCAGGCATAAAGGTTGCAGAAGCTATTTTTCGTTTTGTACAACCAGATATCATTTTTACTCCATTTAAAAAAGATGGAGATGAAATAAAGTATGGTGAAAAAGCGTTTGAAGTAGAAGCAAAAGTGCATACCATATTAAAATGTGAAAGACTTGTATTGAATAGCATGCAGCGTATGAGTGGCATTGCAACCCTTACCAGAAAATATGTTCATAAACTTGAAGGGTACTCTACAAAATTGCTGGATACCAGAAAAACTACGCCAAACTTTAGGCTACTGGAAAAAGAAGCGGTAAAGATTGGCGGTGGCATAAACCACAGGTTTGGTTTGTATGATATGATTATGCTAAAAGATAATCATATTGACTATAGCGGTGGCATAGAAAAAGCAATAATCAGGGCTTATGATTATGTACAAAAAAATAAACTGAATATAAAAATAGAAGTAGAAACAAGAAGTATAGAAGATGTGGAAAAAGTAATGCATACAGGCAAAATAAACAGAATAATGCTGGATAATTTTACACCGCAAGAAATTGTAAAAGCGTTAAAAATAATAGAAGGCAAATACGAAACGGAAGCAAGTGGTGGCATAAATTATGAAAATATGGAAAGCTATGCTGCTACTGGTGTAGATTATATAAGCAGTGGTGCAGTTATTCACCAGGCAGTAAGTTTAGATTTAAGTTTGAAGGCAATCTGATAATTGTCATTGGTTATGAAAGCAATGAGCAAAAAACAAAGAAAAATATATTATTAAGACGGCTGAAAAATCAATTTTAAATAATTTAAATTTTTCCTAAAGCATGAAGGCTAAGTAAAATGAAAAAAAAAATAAACACATTTTCATCATTGGTATATTCTACAAATCCTGATTTTAAACCAGAAAAAGAAGCAGAAGAATTACAACACACACTAGAGCCTGCAGAACAAAAAATAAAAATACGGTTAGAAACTAAACACAGGGGAGGCAAGGCGGTTACGCTGGTTGAAAATTTTATGGGTACAGATGCAGCTATGAATGTATTAGGTAAAAGTTTAAAAACTTTTTGTGGTACCGGCGGTTCTGTAAAAGATGGCGAAATAATTGTACAGGGAGATAACAGGGAAAAGATTTTGCAATGGCTGTTAAAAAACGGCTATAAATTTTCAAAGAAAATGTAATGTTATGACAAGCAAAATTTCTGAAGGAGTAACAATAACAGCAGAAACATTTTACCAACCGGAATACAGCAATCCGGTAAATAGCGAATATATGTTTGCTTATAGGATTACAATACAAAACAGCAATATATTTCCTGTACAACTACTAAGCAGGCACTGGTATATTTTTGATAGTGATGGTAGTAAGAGAGAAGTACAAGGTGATGGAGTGGTAGGCATACAACCAGTAATTAATCCCCAGGCAAAATATCAATATATAAGCGGTTGCAATTTGCGTACAGATATGGGAAGCATGTATGGTGACTACACTTTTAAAAATCTTCATAACAAAAAAGAATTCCATGTTTCTATTCCATCCTTCGAAATGATCGTTCCTTTCAAACTGAATTAGTTTTTATCTTCATTAAAATATTTGTGTTCCGGGCAAACCATTAACACCAACCAAACGTTTGTAGCTGTATCTTTACTTTGTTATATTCTTTAAAAAAATTAAATATCAAAACTTACTTCAATTATGGCCAAGATTGTTTTCAATAATAAAAACAATGCATTCTATTTAAGCCTTAAAGCCTCTGTGGATGCGTATTTTAATGAAAATAAAATAAAGAAAACCGGTGATTGGCGCCTATACTCAAAAACTATTATTCTTTGGGGATCTGCCATTGCAGTTTTTTTATCTATTATGTTATTGAATATAAGCGGCATTTCTGCACTATTACTTTGTGCTCTTTTTGGTTGTCTGGCAGCGGGTATTGGCTTTAGTGTAATGCATGATGCCAACCACGGTAGTTATAGTTCCAACACAAAATTGAACGACTTTGTTGGACTATCAGCAAATGCTTTAGGAGCTAGTTCTTATTTCTGGAAACAAAAACACAATATTATTCATCATACCTATACAAATGTAGATGGCATAGATGATGATATTGCAAAGAGTCCTATCATACGCCAGTGCGAATCTCAAAAATGGGTACCGGCGCACAAAATACAGCATTTATATCTTACCCCAATCTATGCTTTATCATCTATTTTCTGGGTTTTTATAATGGATTTCACCAAATATTTTACCCGTAAAATTTATACAACAGAGGCATGGAAACTGAACTCAAAAAATCATATCATATTTTGGGTTACAAAAGCATATTACATAACGGTTTTTATTGTATTGCCCATAATGGTATGGGGTTTCTGGGGTTGGCTAGCAGGTTATTTTATTGCAAATGCAGCATTAGGGCTTACACTTTCGTTTGTATTTCAACTTGCGCATGTGGTAGAAAATACAGAGTTTGAAAGTATAGCATTAGACGAAACAAAGCATCTGGAAACAGCATGGGCAGAGCATGAGATACGTACTACTGCAAATTTTGCAATGGGAAATAAGTTTATCTCTTGGTTCGTTGGCGGGCTTAATTATCAGATAGAACATCACCTTTTTCCGAGAGTAAGTCATGTACACTATCCGGCTATAAGTAAATTAGTACAACAAAAGTGTAAAGAATATAATCTTCCATATAATACCTATTCTACTTTTACTGGTGCGCTGGCATCGCACTTTAGGGTTATGAAAGGCCTAGGTAAAAAGCCTGTTACTGTTGCAGTAGTTGTAAAAATAGCTGCTTAGTCAAGGCTTATATTTGGCATCTGCAAAAATTATTTCTGCATCTGTTTTCATTAGTTGATCTAATGTAACAGCTGCATTTTTTTTCATGTATTTTTTTACTATTTGCCATCCGGCAAAAGAGCCAATGTTTCCAGGCGCTCCCTCACCAAGCTCCTGCGTTTTTGGCCCTTCAGATACATAATTTTTGGTAAGATTATTATCACTGGTTTGTAAAAAATTATTTTGAATAAACATATTCCATACAGTGGTTTCATGTGCATATACATCTTTCAATTGGGCAGCGGTATAACCTATTAGTTTATGCTCTTCTGTTTCTGGTAAAAAAGCATTTAGTAAATAGAGTCTTTTTCCTTTTTCCACCATTTGTATGAGCAAAGTTTTGTCATTTGTTTTTTCAGGGAAGAGATCCAGCACAATGTTTTTCATACAATTTACAGCAATATAGTCCGGGGTAAAACGGCTCGTTATATACTCAGGATAAGTTTCCTGCACAATAGAAGTTTTGTATAAAGGAAAATCTTTTCCCAGGTGAGATTGTAACCCTATTATAAGCACATCATCACCTAAAATATCTCCGTAGCCATCTGTAGGGCCAATATAAGTTATAATTTTTGTAGGTATTTTATATTTGGGAAAATAATATTTTACAAATTGCAGCCCTTTGTGAATTTGTTTTTCGTAAGGCAAAAAATCGGAGAATTTTTTTTCTGCAGTATCATAAACATTTTTGTTGTAGGCAATAAAACCTTTGGTATAAAGACTCATAGAATCTGCCGGCCATGCAGGATTTATACCTAAAATGGATGACATAAAATTTTCGCCAAAACCGGGGTAAGAGGCAATGAGTTTATCAAGCTGAGGAGTAAGATTATTTGTATCTAATGCAAAAAAATCTTTTTCAAAACGCCTGGTTGTAATATTAATTTTAATGCCGGATACATCAGGGATATTTTTATCTCTGCAGGAAAATATAAAAACGATAATAATGAAACCAAATAGCAGACGCATAACTGTTTTTTTAATTAAAAATTTGAAGTAGCATAATATTCCGTCACTACTATTTATTTTATTAACCATTTGAAAATTATGCTTACCGAAGATATATTTAATTGTAATTATTTCTGTTTTAATCTTGTAAATTCGTGTTACAAGCAGTAATTATTATGAAAATATTTCTGGCTCAACAAAACTATCACATCGGCAATTTTGAAAGTAATACCCAGAAAATTATTTGTGCAATAGAAGAAGCAAAAAAACAAGGTGGTGATCTCATTGTTTTTAGTGAATTAAGTATTTGCGGTTATGCACCAAAAGATTTTTTAGATTTTGATGATTTTATAAATAAATGTTACGCAGCTATTGAAGAAATAAAGCAATATGCAGATACGATAGGAGTGCTTGTGGGCGCACCTGACAGAAACCCGGTGCGGGAAGGAAAAAATCTTTTTAATGCAGCTTTTTTGCTCTATGAAAAAGAAATAAAATCAGTATCGCATAAAACATGTTTACCCAATTATGATGTATTTGACGAGTACCGATATTTTGAACCGGCGTATGACTGGAAGCTCATGGAATTTAAAGGAAAGAAGCTGGCAGTAACTATTTGTGAAGATATATGGAACCTGGGTGATAACCCATTGTACCGTACTTGCCCCATGGATGAATTAATGAAACTGCAACCTAATGTAATGATAAACTTATCTGCATCGCCATTTGATTATACGCATGATGAAGACAGAAAAGCAACTATAAAAGCAAACGTTACAAAATATAAATTACCATTATTCTACTGCAATGCAGTGGGCAGCCAAACAGAAATTGTTTTTGACGGCGCATCGCTGGTATTCGATAAAGATGCAAATTTATGCGGTCGTTTGCCAAGGTTCGAAAGTGCTTTACAATCTTTTGTGTTGAATGATGATGGTACTATAGATGCACCTGTGATAGAAGCTGCTGAAGGAATGACCAATACACAACTTAGCCCGCAGCATTTGCAGCATACATTTAATATTCCCTTTATTTACGAAGCATTGATAATGGGTATAAAAGATTATTTTAAAAAAATGGGTTTTACAAAAGCTATACTCGGCAGCAGCGGCGGTATAGATAGTGCAGTTACACTTGTGCTTGCATGCGATGCTTTAGGAGCAGAAAATGTAAGGGCAATATTAATGCCTTCACCCTATTCTACCGGTCACTCTGTAGATGATGCAGAGAAGCTGAGTATTAATTTAAAAAATGAGTACAATATTATCCCTATAAAAAATATTTACGAAAGTTTTTTGGCAGGACTGAAACCAATTTTTAAAGACCTTCCTTTTGGCATTGCAGAAGAAAATTTACAAAGCCGCACAAGGGGAAATTTACTGATGGCACTCGCAAATAAATTCGGGTATATATTATTAAACACATCCAATAAAAGCGAGTTGGCTACTGGTTATGGAACATTATATGGCGATATGGCCGGCGGTATTGGCGTACTGGGCGATTGTTATAAACTGCAGATTTATGAACTGGCAAAATACATAAACAGAAATACTCAAATAATCCCTGAAAATATTATTACAAAACCACCAAGTGCAGAATTACGGCCCGGCCAAAAAGACAGTGATAGTTTGCCCGATTATGAAATACTAGATAAAATATTATACCAGTATATAGAATTACAAAGAGACCCGCAAGATATAAAATCACAGGGCTTTGATGCAGCACTGGTAGACAAAACCTTGAAGATGGTAAATACCAATGAATACAAAAGAAACCAGTTTTGTCCAATCATACGTATATCACCAAAGGCTTTCGGGCAGGGAAGGCGCATGCCTATTGTAGGAAAATATTTAAGTTGAGTTGGACAAATTTGCAATCCGATTGCAAATTTGTCCAACTTTGTATTATATTTACTGTATGATACAAAGGCAACTTGTTACAAAATTAAAAGCCATATACCGGTATTTTCCGGTAGTATCTTTAAACGGGCCAAGGCAATCTGGTAAAACTACTTTACTTAAAACTACTTTCCCAAAACTGCCTTACATTACTTTAGAAAACCCTGATGACCTGCAATTGGTACTGAAAGACCCACGGGGTTTTTTAGATAATTATCCTAAAGGGTTAATAATAGATGAAGCACAAAACGCCCCTCAATTATTTTCATATATACAGGGTATTGTAGATGATAATCCCAAAATAAAATTTATACTTAGCGGTTCTCAAAACTTTTTATTGAATGAACAAATTTCGCAAACATTGGCGGGTAGAGTTGGTGTACTTACACTTTTACCGTTTTCTGTACCGGAATTGCAAACAGCTATTAAACTAAAAGCCAAATTTGAAGATGTAGCTTTTATAGGATTTTTCCCCCGTATTTATGATAAAAAAATACACCCTTCATTATTTTATCCATCTTACCTGCAAACTTACGTACAACGAGATGTGCTGCAAATAACAAAAATTACAGATGGGGTGATGTTTACTAATTTTTTAAAGTTACTTGCGGGCAGGGTTGGTCAGCTATTAAATCTATCCTCTATAGCAAATGATGTGGGTGTGGCTGTAAACACCATTAAAGCCTGGGTGCATATTCTGGAGGTAAGTTATATCATTTATTTGCTGCGGCCGCACCATAATAATTTTTCAAAGCGGCTTGTACAAATGCCTAAAATTTATTTTATAGATACTGGGCTGCTTTGTTATTTATTGCAAATAGAAAAACCTGCACAAATAAAAACACACTTTGCAATAGGAGGTATTTTTGAAAACTATACTATTGTAGAATTGCTAAAGAACAGGTACAATAATGCAAAGCTTCCGAATACTTTTTTTTGGAGGGATAAGAATGGTCATGAAGTAGATGTAATTGTAGAAACGGCAAACCAGCTTGTGCCTGTAGAAATAAAAAGCAGTCTTACAAAATCATTGCATTTTTTTGATGGCTTAAATTACTACAGAAATCTAGCTAAGACAAAAAGTAAAAAATGTTTTGTTGTATATGGCGGCCATGAAAAGCTGATTTTAAAAGATGGAACTATGTTGCCCTGGAACAATATGGAGGAGTTGTATGAGTTATAAGGATGGACAAATATGCAATTGGATTGCAAATTTGTCCATGTAAATTTTAAAAATATGCTTTAATATTTATTATAATTTTTCTTTCGATTGTATATTTATAAGAATCTTGTAAATTTTTATGCTATACGGTCTCTTTTAATTATTTAACATAGTTTTTCTTAGAAATGAATTTCAGGCATAATATTTACAAGCAGGTTCTTTAAATTGCAGACTATAAAAAAATTATACCATTAAATATGCTACAAACCGCAGAAGACATCAGATTACTTAATGAGAAAATAGATCATGCAGTAGGTTTTGTGAGCCGCATAAACAATGAACTTAGTAAAGTTATTGTAGGGCAGCAGACTATGATAGAACGCCTGTTGATAGGGCTTTTGAGCAACGGGCATGTATTGCTGGAAGGTGTGCCTGGCCTGGCAAAAACACTTGCAATAAAATCGCTTAGTCAAACCATACATACCCAATATAGCCGTATACAATTTACACCAGATTTGCTGCCTGCCGATGTAATAGGCACGATGATTTATAACCAAAGCAAAAATGAATTTTACGTACGTAAAGGGCCCATTTTTGCAAATTTTATACTGGCAGATGAAATAAACCGGGCACCTGCAAAAGTACAGAGTGCCTTGCTGGAAGCCATGCAGGAGCGACAGGTAACCATTGGTGATACCAGTTATAAATTACAGGAACCATTTTTAGTACTGGCTACGCAAAATCCTATAGAACAAGAAGGTACTTATCCGCTGCCGGAAGCACAGGTAGATCGGTTTATGATGAAAGTTGTAGTGGGTTACCCGAGTAAAACGGAGGAGCAAATGATTATCCGGCAAAATACAATGGGGCTTACAGCACCGGTAATAAATGCAGTAGCTTCCACATCAGAAATATTGACTGCAAAAGAACTGGTAAGGCAAATTTATGTAGACGAAAAAGTAGAAAATTACATTCTGGATATTGTATTCGCTACAAGGTTTCCGGATAAATATAATCTTGCGAAACTAAAGCCCCTGATAGGTTTCGGTGGATCACCAAGGGCAAGTATAAATCTTGCACTCGCTGCAAAAGCCTATGCATTTTTAAATAAAAGAGGTTATGTTATACCGGAGGATGTACGCAATGTTAGCAAAGATATTCTGCGGCACCGCATTGGTTTAACGTATGAAGCGGAGGCAGAAAACGTGAATGTAGAAAATATAATTGAAGAGATATTGAGAGTGGTAAATGTGCCTTAATAAGTATTGGGTAATTAGTATTAATTATTAGGGTATTGGTTTCCAATTTTCAATGAATACTGATGGGGTTTAAATTTTATAAAAATATTTCATGAAATTTTTTAATAAAGCAAAAGTTGAAAATCAGCAAACATCCCAAAAGGAATTGAGTGCTGCATCCAAAGTTTTATTAAAAAAAGTACGTGAACTGGAAATAAAAAGCAAAAAAATTACTACGCATTTATTTACAGGAGAATATCACTCTGCATTTAAAGGAAAAGGGATGAGTTTTAGAGAAGTAAGGGAGTATAGTGCCGGCGATGATGTTCGTTTTATAGATTGGAATGTGAGTGCAAGATTTTCTACTCCATTTTCTAAAGTTTTTGAAGAAGAAAGAGAACTTACATTAATGCTGCTTGTAGATACGAGTACGAGTAATATTTTTGGTACGGTGGGCAAAAGAAAAAAAGATCTTATTACAGAAATGGCTGCTGTACTAGCTTTTAGTGCCGTGAGTAATAATGATAAAGTAGGTGTTATTTTTTTTAGCGATAAAGTAGAAAAATATATACCACCTAAAAAAGGGAGACCACATGCATTATATATTGTACGGGAGTTATTAAGTATGCAGCCAACAGTAATGGGTACTGATATTGATGAAGCAATAAAATTTTTTAACAACACTACCAGGCAAAAAAGTATTGCCTTTATATTAAGCGATTTTTTAGCAACAGGGTATGACAACGATCTAAAAGTAATTGGAAGAAAGCATGATGTGATTGGTGTACGGGTATATGATAAAATGGATATGCAATTACCACAGGCTGGGTTATTGCAAATGAAAGATGCAGAAACACATAAAACAAAATGGGTAAATACAGATAATCCTGTAGTGCGTCACAATTATCAGCAGTATTTTTTGCAGCAAACAGATATTGCAAAAAAATCTTTTCTCACTGCAGGTGCAGATTTACTGCATATACGCACAGACGATGACTATGTGAAAATTTTACAACAATTCTTTTTAAAGAGAAAATAAAAATGCATAAAATACTACAGAAATATTTTTTGAGACCGGTAATTCTTGCTGCTTTGTCTTGCGTTTTATTTCAGTTTTCTCATGCCCAAAATATCAGTTCTACAATAGATAAAAAAAGTATTCTTATCGGTGAGCAGATAAATTATGACATTAATATAACGCTGCCTTCTCCGGAATATAAAATAACGTTTAATGTACCGGATTCTATTCCGCATTTTGAAGTGATAACAAAAACCGCAGGAGACACAACAGACAAGAACGGAAATTTTGCGCTGCATGCACATATTATTTTCACCAGTTTCGATTCTGGTTCTTATAATTTTCCTGCACTACAATATCGTATAAACAGGCAAAACACAGCATCGCAGGCACTATATACAGATTCCTTTAAAGTAAACGTTGGATATATGCCGCTTGATAAAAGCGGGCAACCCAGGGATATAAAGACAGTATTGGACGTACAGGTAATAGACTGGTTTTGGATAAGTATTGCAGCAGGTGTGCTTGCAATTTTTATATTTGGTTACCTATATTTTTATTTCAGACGCAAAAAAAATAAAAAGAAAACGGAAAATAAATCAGCCGCTACAGCATACGACGAGGCTATAAAAGCATTAAAGGAATTGCGTTTAAAAAATAAGGAAGCAATAGTAAGCGTAAAAGATTTTCATACTGCACTTGCACATGTTTTTAAACAGTATTATGGTAAGAGCACAGGACAAAATTTTATGAATAATACTACAGCCGAAATACTTTCTACATTAAAAAAGTTTGAGCTTACTGCCACAACAAATGCAGCTACAGCCACGGCATTACAAACAGGCGATGCCGTAAAATTTGCAAAGTATCATCCTACACTTACAGAAAATGAAGCAGCACTGGATTATGTTAAAACTACTATAGAAGAAATGGAATCTCTAACAAAAAATAAAAACAACCGCAACATTTGATCTTTGATTATTTTCAAAATATAGAATTTTCTCAACCCTATTTTTTAGTATTGCTGGCCTTGTTGCCTGTACTTATTTATTGGTATGCTCGTAATAATCGCAGGCGCAGCGCATCTGTAGTAGTATCTACCATAGCTGCACCCGGGTTAGATTCGTGGAAGGCCACTATGCGTCATGTGCCCTTTGTATGCAGGATGTTGTGCATGGGATTTATTATTGCCGCACTGGCAAACCCCCAAACAAAAAATGATGAGCAGCATACCGAAGGAGAAGGAATAGATATTGTGCTTTGCTTAGATGTTAGCGGAAGCATGACGGCTCAGGATCTTACGCCAAACAGGCTGGAAGCTGCAAAAAATGTAGCTATAGATTTTGTAAACAGGCGTGCTACAGACAGGATAGGCGTGGTCATTTTCTCCGGAGAAAGTTTTACACAATGTCCGCTTACTACAGATCATGCGGTGGTTATAGCTGCCATACAAAACATACACAACGGTTTGCTGGAAGATGGCACAGCAATTGGCTCTGGGCTGGGAACAAGTGTGGACAGGCTTCGCAGCAGTAAAACAACATCAAGAATTGTGGTATTGCTTACTGATGGAGAGAATAATGGCGGACTTATAGATCCAAAAACGGCAAAGGAAATAGCGAAAGCATTTGGCGTAAAAGTATATACAATTGGTGTAGGTACAGAAGGGCTGGCACCGCAACCCGTGCAAACGCCGCTGGGCGTAGAAATGCAAAGTGTAAAAGTATCTATAGATGAAAAGCTGCTTAAGGAAATAGCTGGTGAAACCGGCGGCAAATATTTTAGAGCAAAAGACAATGCAGGGCTGGATAGTATTTACTCCACTATTGATGTGCTGGAAAAATCTAAAATAGAAATAAATACTACCACTCGTTTCACAGATAAATTTATTCCTTTTGCAATAACTGCTGCATTTTTTTTGCTGGCAGAAATGCTCTTTCGCTATCTCGTATTCAGAAAATTCCCTTAATAATTTTTACAGTAAATTACATTCATGCAGGCTACAGTTTATAGATCTACAGGCAGTTGGTATATTGTAAAAAACAGCGAAGGTGAAATATTAAACGCAAGGTTAAAAGGCAAATTAAAAATAGAAGGTATAACATCTACCAACCCTATTGCTGTGGGGGATATAGTAGAAGTAGACGATAATGCAGAAGATAATAGCTTGGTAATTTCTAAAATTTATGACCGAAAAAATTATATCACCCGTATCTCTCCCCACAATAAAAACCAGCATCATATTGTGGCCTCCAATCTTAATCAGTCGCTGCTTTTTGCAACATTAAAAGATCCCAAAACTTCTTTTGGTTTTATAGATCGCTTTCTTATAACATCAGAAGCTTATGCTGTGCCTGCTATAATTGTTTTTAATAAAGCAGATTTGTTTGGCAAAAAAGAAGAATTAAAATTTGAGCGGGCAAAAGAAATTTATGAATCTATCGGGTACAAAATAATGCTTACCAGCATAGAAAAAAAACAGGGTTTAGATGAAGTGAGAGAATTGCTAAAAGATAAAATTACATTGCTCAGTGGCCACTCTGGTGTGGGGAAATCTACTTTTATAAATTATATTTTTCCTAAACTATCTCTTAAAACCCTTGCTGTGAGCGAGTGGAGCGGTAAGGGTATGCATACTACCACATTTGCAGAAATGTTTGATTTACCTTTTGGTGGAAAAATAATAGATACACCAGGCATTAGAGAAATGGGGTTGGTAGATATAAACAAGGATGTACTTGCGCAATATTTTCCGGAAATGCGGGCGGTAATGAACAATTGTAAATTTAATAACTGCGTACATTTTAATGAACCAGGGTGTGCAGTTAAAGATGCCGTAAACGAAGGCACAATTTCTGAAGAAAGATACGTGAGCTATTTAACTATAAAAGATAAAATTGAAGAAAAGGAATATTAATCCTCCAGTTCTTCTTTTAGCTCGTCAGAAATCTTCACCATAATTTTATCTATCCTGTTGCCATCCATATCTATTATTTCAAAGCTAAAGCCACGCCATTCAAAGGTTTCGCCGGTTGTAGGAATATGCTGCAGCTCATTTAGTACAAAACCTGCAAGGGTATCAAAATCATGATCGCCTTCCCAGTCGCCTTTTTCAAAATAGCTTAAAAAATCGTAAAAGTGTATTTGCGCATCTACCAAAAAACTGCCATCTGCCCTTTCCGTAATTTCATACTCTTCCTGCCCGGTTTGAGGCACATCTCCTACAATAGCTTCCAGTATATCGTTTAGCGTTATCATGCCTTCCATAGTACCATATTCGTTTACAATAAAACAGGTATGAATTTTTGTAGATTTTATTTTCTCTAAAAGTTGATACGGCGAATTATTTTCTGGCACAAAGAGTGCAGGTTTTACCAGTTTATATAAAGGCGTATCCGGCGAGGCTTTCAAAAGATCTTTTACATACACCAGCCCCTTAATATCATCAATCGTATTTTCACAAACAGGAAAAGTACTAAAGATAATATCATCAAGTTTATTTTTGATATCCTGCACAGTATCATTTAACTGCAGCCATACAATATCTGTTCGATGCGTCATAAGAGAGGTAATATTTCTATCGCCGAGGTGAAAAACCCTTTCAATAATTTCTTTTTCATCTTCGTCAATGGAACCATATTCACTACCCTCAGATATCATTGCTTTTATTTCTTCTTCGGTTACCGCACTGTCTGTAGCTTTTTTTATATTAAAAAGTTTAAAGATTAGGTTGGTAATACCAGACAGTAGCCACACAAAAGGATAACAAATGGTAGAAAGCACATTCATTGGCCCTGCCACAAACCGGGCAATTTTTTCTGCACGCAGCAAGCCAAATTTCTTTGGAATAAGTTCTCCGAAAATAATGGTAAGAAATGTAACAAAAACTACTACAATTATTTTGGTAATGGTATCAGCATAAGCAGCGCTCCAACTCATTTTCTGAAAAAATGGAATTAATAATACCCTGAATTTTTCTTCCGAATATACGCCCGATAAAATGGTAACAAGTGTAATTCCTATCTGCGCTGTACTTAAAAATTTTTCAGGATTTGTAGCCAAATCTAATGCTGCTTTAGATTTTTCATCTCCTTTTGCAGCTTGTGATTCTAATCGGCTTTTTCTTGCACTTACGAGTGCTATTTCGCTCATTACAAAAAGCGCTCCTATTAAAATAAGAGAAAATAAAATAAAAACGTCGAACATTATTTTTTTTTAAACTGTGCTTTTAAAATAATAATTGAATTGCAAATATAATGGTACGAAAATTAATGATCTTTATAGCATTTTTATTATTACATAAGGTACTACCATAAGGCTGCGTGAGGCTGGGTTTAAAAATTTTATTTTAAGCCCGGAAACATGAAAATCTTCTCCTGATAAAACCACTTCATATTTTTTAGAAGAATTATCAAAATCTTTTAGATTTTCTTTTGCCAGAATAGCGTAACAGCCAGCATTTATTTTTTGTACATCATCTTCATTGGGTATTATTTTTTTACTGTAAAAACAAAGTGACCATGTGCTTTCAAAGCGATAAGCAACGATGGTTTTATTTTGAAGTTTATTAGTATCTATCCACCGCCCGGCTACGCTGCCGGATTGGTATTTTAACAGCGCTGGGTATATAAATCCATTTAAAAATAAATTGATACCCGCAATGGTAAAAAGGCAAATAACAAGTAAGTATCTTTTGTTGGAAAACTTAAAAATCCATAAATAAACATAAGAAGAAATAAAAATAGCGCATAACAAAAGTAACCAGAGAGGAGCTGCAAAACAGTATAATAAAACAGGTACAGCAAACCACAACAACAAAAATAAAATACTGTGCAACCATTTTAATATAACGAGAATTTTTTCTGTTTTAGCTTCAAATAAAACCTGCTGTAAAAAATGAGCTGTAATAACAGCTGCAAGAGGAAATGCCACAAAAATATAATGCGGAAGCTGGTATTTGCTGGAACCAAGGGCAAGGTAAGTAAGAATAAAACCGCCAGTCGTTATCCACTCCTGGCCGGGTAATAATTTAAATTTTTGTAGTACAATATTTTTAATATTGATGATAAGTGCTATGCTAAAAAATACTATCCACGGCAAAAAAGCCCACAACATATTCTGATAAAGAAAAAATAAATTTTTATGATTATTCCATACAGATTCTCCGGTGATTCGCCCAAAGCTTTGTGTCCAGAAAAAAAATCGAAGGCCGGAAACACCTGTGCTTCCGTTTACAATTTTTTGGGGCTGCAAATCAAACTGCTGGTATAATCCTATACACATGGGCAACAGCACCAGTCCAATAATAAAAGTACCTAAAATGTATTGCCATTTAAAAATCATTTTAAAGAAAGTGCCCTGCAATATGAAGTGGCTGCCAAATGCAAATGCAGGTACAATGAGTGCTATAGGGCCTTTGGTAAGCATACCACCACCAATGGCAATGCAGCCATATATAAAATGATGAAGTCTATTAGTTTTATACCATGCAGCAAGTTGCCATATACCCGTAATAACGAAACTCATCAAAATGGTGTCTGTGCGCACATCATGATTCATAAGAAAAAAAGCCTGGCTGGCAGCAAGTATAAGCACAGCAAGCGTAGCGGTTTGTTTTGTATAATATAAAAGTGTGAACCGGTAGGTAGCATATAATCCCATCATAGAAAAAAGAAAGGAAGGCAGCCGGTATGCAAAATTATTTACACCAAAAATTTTCATAGTCCATGCACTTATCCAAAATAAAAACGGTGGTTTATCCAGGTAATCTACACCTCTGTCCATTACCTGTAGATGATGCCCGGTGCTCATCATTTCTCTGCTTATTGAGGCGTACTGTGCTGCATCTACATCCATTACATCTACAAAAAAACCAAGGCAGTATACTGCTAAAAATGCACAAAGCCACCAAAGAGACTTGTTAGTCATACTTTAAAATTTTTTGGTAAAATGCCGGTATTTTTATTGAAAATATTACCTGTTATCCAGCCAATGATGCATCCCAGTATAGCACCACCGATTACATCGCTGGGGTAATGAACGCCAACATAAACCTGGGCATAACATATAGCAGCCGCCCATATAAAAAAAAGATATTTCCATTTATTATCTATAAAGCCGAGCGTAATAAAAATAAACATGGCTATGCCAAAATGGTTGCTTGCATGAGATGAGGTGAAGCTGCCATTGCCACCGCAGTAAGAAGCAATTAATTTTACCTGGCCTGCCATGCTTTCATCTCCGCAAGGCCTACTACGTGCTACCCACGGTTTTATAACGTGGCTGCTTATAAAATCTGTAAAACTTACGTTTACTAAAAAAAATATTAGCCATGCAAATGCTTTTTTACCCCATTGCTCAAACACCACTACAATTAAAAAAATATAAAGGGGTGCCCAAAAAAAAGGATTTCTTATAAAAAGCATAATGGTATCCCAGGCACTATTGCCGGCAGTGCCGTTAATTTTAAAAAATAACCATTTATCGAATGCTACTATTTTTTTCATAAAGCTTATGCCTGTCTGTTTTATGTTTTTATATATACATTTGCCAAAACGGTAAAGTATTTTTATTACATGAAGAAACTCAGCATCATTGTTCCTGCATATAACGAAGCACGTACCATATCCGCTACGTTAGATAAAATAAGAAGTGTAATATTAATCAACAATTTTGAAAAAGAAGTTATCGTAGTAAACGATTGCTCTTCTGATGATACAGCGGCACAGGTAGAAAAGTATGCAACAGATAATCCTTTGATGGACATCCGTTATTTTTTTCATGCTTTAAATAAAGGAAAAGGTGCTGCATTGCACACCGGTATTGCCCATGCCACCGGAGATTATATTGTTGTGCAGGATGCAGACCTGGAGTATAACCCACAGGAATTTAATTTATTGCTGCAGCCGGTTGCAGATGGATTTGCCGATGTGGTTTTTGGGAGCAGGTTTATTGGCGGCAGACCACACCGTATTTTATTTTTCTGGCATACCATCGGTAATAAATTTTTAACCTTTGCATCAAATATGTTTTCTAATCTTAACCTTACAGATATGGAAACATGCTACAAATTATTTCGTGCAGATATTTTAAAAGGCCTCCGGCTAAGGGAAAATCGTTTTGGTTTTGAGCCGGAAGTAACCCATAAAATGGCAAGAGTAAAAGGAATAAGGGTGTACGAAGTAGGTATTTCTTATTATGGAAGAACCTATGAAGAAGGTAAAAAAATCGGTTGGAAAGATGGAGTAAAGGCACTGTATTGTATTATAAAATACGGACTTTTTAATGCAAAATAAAAAAGCAATAGCATCTGGCGAACAGATAATAATATAATTTACCTACATAAAATTTTGAGGAGTTTTTTATAATGCTTATAAGATGGCGGGTGCCAAAAACAATACAGTGGCTGGTAAAATTATTTTTTATATATCTTTTTATTTTTACCGCCTTCCGGGTGGCTACGGTTGTTTTTTTTAAGCCTGCAAATATTTTATGGACGGAACTACTACCTTCCTTCTGGCTGGGGTTAAAATATGATCTGAGGTGGATGTCATTCATACTTTTTCCTATTGCATTACTATCTGTGTTTCCATCATTATCTCCTTTTTACAACGAAACTTCCAAAAAATTCTGGACGCTATATCTCGGTATAATTACCCTGCTGGTATTGTTTTTTTATGGGGCAGATTTTGGGCAGTTTGCTTACATAAATGCAAGGCTCAATGCCGATGCACTTATTTTTGCGGAAGACCCCCGGGAGAGTTTGCAAATGATATGGCAGAGCTACCCAATAGTATGGATATTGCTGGGGCTGGTGGGTGCAGTGCTTATGATGGTATGGATGTTTAGGCGTACACATATAAGTATAACAGACAAAAATATTACCATTCATAAATTTGGATATCGCAGGCGCTGGCATGCAGCAGCACTGCTTTTGCTGCTATGGTTTATGTATGGTTTTTTTACTGCAAAGCCACTTAATTTTTACAGGGCATTCAATTTAAACGATGAGTTTAAAAGTAACCTTGCATTAAATCCACTACAAAATTTTTTTACAACACTTGGTTTTAGAAACCCGGAAATGAATGTAAATGCAAAAGTATTTTACCCGCAGATGGCTACTTTTCTGGGATTACAAAATGACGGTACTGTGCAAAATAATTATACAAGAATTATACACCCCGGCAGTAAAGCTTTGGAAAGCCGTCCTAACATTGTACTTATTATCTGCGAAAGTTTTAGCATGTACAAAAGTAGCATGAGCGGTAACCCTTTAAACAGTACACCCTATTTTAATGAGCTTACCAAAAAAGGTATTTTTTTTGAACGTTGTTTTTCGCCCACCTTTGGTACAGCAAGAGGTGTATTTGCCATAGTTAGTGGTATACCAGATGTACAGTTATCTAAATTTTCTACCAGAAACGAACTAAGCATAAACCAGCGAACGATAATTAATGATTTTGATGGGTATGAAAAGAATTATTTTATTGGGGGAAGAAGTGAGTTTAATAATTTTAAAGGTCTTTTACAAAACATTAAAGCTATTAATATTTATGAAGAAGGCCGCTATACTTCAGCAAGATTAAATGTATGGGGCATAAGCGATAAAAATTTATTTTTGGAAGCTAATAAAGTAATGGCTGCTTCAGTAAAACCATTTTTTACTATTATACAAACAGCAGACAATCACCGCCCGTTTAATATACCAGAAGAAGATAAAGATTTTATACAAAAAAATATTACCGTTGATGAACTCCATAAATATGGTTTTGAAAGTTTAAAAGAATACAATGCTTTTGCTTACACAGATTATTGTTATAAAAAATTTATAGAAGCTGCCAAAAAAGAAAAATATTTTAATAACACTATTTTTGTCTTTGCAGGAGATCATGGTGTAGAAGGTGATGCAGCTGCCATTTATCCTACTGCATGGACAGAGCAACGTTTAACTGATGAGCATATTCCATTACTATTTTATGCGCCCTCTTTGCTTGCGCCACAGGTTAGAAAAGAACCTGTTTCGCAAATAGATGTGCTGCCCACTATTGCAGGCATGCTGCAGCAGCCCTATACTAATACTACCCTCGGCAGAGATTTGCTGGATAGTAATACCAAACAGCATGCAGCATTTATTATTTACCATGCACCCGGCTGGATAGGGGTGGTAGATGAACATTTTTTCTACAGAAAAAACATCCACATAAAAAAAGAAGAACTCGTATCGGTAACAAATGAAACTATTAATTTATTACCCTGGCAGCAAGACTCTATAAAAAATAAAATGGGAGCGCTTACAGATGCTGTTTATGCCACAGCAAAATATATGCTCGTAAATAATAAAAATAAAAAGTAGGAGGGCAGCAGGTATATTTATTAAAGGTTCAACTAATGTTTTTTATAAGAAAAATATTTTCTCTTTTACATTGCGTAAGTCTAATTTATAAAACATTTTGAAATAAAAAGTATCTATATTTTATGCTGAATGAAACAATAAAATCCTGAGCTATTGCCGGTAAAATTACATATAGAATTACTGATGGTAAAGGGCTAATAATAAGTGATCAGTTATCTGTTTCAGATAATTTTAACGCCTATACCAAACTATCCTCAATAGCCTCAAAACCCTTCCTGGCGGGCATTTCATTCCATAAAATATTATATATTGTTGCTGCAATGGGCATTTCGGCTTTTACTTTCTGGTTAATAATGTACATACATTTCGCCGCATTGTACCCCTCGGCTACCATACTCATTTCCAACTGTGCATTTTTTACAGAATATCCTTTTCCTATCATATTGCCAAAGGTTCTGTTTCGGCTAAATAAAGAATAGCAGGTTACCAGCAAATCTCCCAGGTAAACAGACGCAGCATAATTGGTGTGTTTATTTTTAGCAGCATTTTTATTGTGCTCCATATATCCTACTTCTGCATTTACTATACCGGCCTTTCTCAAAAAACCGGCCATTTCATCAGCACTGTTTGCAATAAGTACACTTAAAAAATTATCGCCGTAATCTAACCCATGTGCCATACCTGCACCTACGGCATAAATATTTTTGAGCACAGCGGCATATTGTACGCCATAAATATCTTTGTTGGTAATAGTATTTAAATGATCTGTTTTAAAATAAGAAGCCACTTTGGCTGTACAGGCTTCATCTACGCCTGTAAAGGTGAGATAGGATAATTTTTCTGCCGCCACTTCTTCTGCATGGCAGGGACCAAGTACTGCAAAATAATTTTCAAGCGGCACGCCAAAGGTTGCTTTTAAAAAATCGTTAAGCAATACATTTTCTTCTGGTAAAATTCCTTTTATGGCAGATACGATTTTCTTTCCTTCAAAAATATTTTTGTCCAGTCCTTTTAATATATCACTTGTATATGCAGCAGGTATAGCAATTACAATTACAGCTGCATGCCGTATAACTTCTTCTGCATGAGTCGTAAGATTTAGTTGGGCCATATTAAATTTGGCAGCACTTAAGTATTGTGGATTATGCCCTCGTTTTTTAAATTCCTGTATGGCTGCTTCACTCCTGTTCCACCACCATATAGTTCGCCCGTTATCCGTTAAGATTTTTGCCAGTGCTGTTCCCCAACTACCACTTCCTAATATTCCAAAAGTCATTGTTAAAATTTGTAATAATAAATCTGATACCTTGTTCCGCAGTAGTATTTTCTGCCCATGTTACAATCCTAATTTCTCCACTGCTTTTAAAGCTGCGGCCTGGCTAGCGTCTTTTTTATTATATCCTTTTGCCTCAGCTATTAATTCGCCATCTATAGTTGCGCCAATATTAAATAAACGCCTGCCACTTTCATAAGTTTCTCCCAGCATAGCAAACTCTAGCGACTTACCATTTTTATTGGCCCAGCCATACAACCTGTTCTTAATATTTATTTCGAGTGCTTCCAAATCATCTGTAAACATGTGGTTATACACAATATATTTCTCTACCCATACTTTGGTCTTTTCATAGCCTTTATCCAAAAAAATGGCACCTATCAATGCCTCCAGGGTATTACCAAATATCTGGGAAATTTTTAAAGCATTATCCAGCTTATTATAAAAAGTAATTTTTTTAAGCCCCATTTTAAGGGCTATTTCATTTAGCTTTTGCCTATTCACCATTTTGCTGCGCATTTCTGTTAAAAAACCTTCTCCTTTGTAAGGATATTTTTTAAAAAGATAATTTGCAATAATTGAACTAAGCACAGCGTCGCCCAAAAATTCTAGCCGCTCGTTATTTTCATCTGCACCTTCCCTTACAGAGCGGTGGCTGAGGGCTGTTTTATACAACAGAATATCACCTGGTTTAAAACCAATAACATTATTCAATTGCTTTTTAAAATCTTTTTTAAGCGGCTCGCCTTCAAAAAATTTCCGTAAATATTTAAGTGTCTTGATAAAAAAGTTTTACCGAAATTAAAGGATTTGTAGGAGAAAGGGTTTAAGAAAATATACTCAGCTTAAATTTTATACATGCCCTGTAATGGAATAAATTCCGGAATATTTTGAATTGATCAGTGGTTATTCTGCCTCGGGTAAATACTTCATTTAAAAAATTGAACAAAAAATTATGGTTCAATCATCAACTTATTGTTTGGTAAGCCACATTATAAATATTTATTTCATGCAGTACTTTTATTTTTTTAAAATGAATATATATGCTAAGCCTCAACTTTCCTTTAAAATTGTAAACCAAACTATGGCCTTTTCAAAATGCTAAAAATGAAAAATGAAATCGTACTTTTGCGACACAAAAAAATGCTGAATAAAGGTTTGTGTACAAGTGAGTGACACAACGATGTTGATAATGGTTGTTGTCTTTTTGCCGGGTAAAAAAATAAAAATTATGGCTGATAAAATTTCAATGTTAGAGGGGGTGTTAGCTGTTCCCAATAATCCAACCATTCCATTTATTGAAGGCGATGGTATTGGTCCGGATATTTGGAAGGCAAGTGTACGTGTATTTGATGCAGCAGTGCAAAAAGCTTATGCTAATGAAAAGAAAATTGAGTGGTTAAAAGTACTGGCTGGTGAAGAAGCATTTAAAATAACTGGAAGCTGGATGCCAGAAGAAACGATGCAGGCTTTTAAAGATTATTTAATTTCTATAAAAGGGCCGCTTACAACACCCGTTGGCGGCGGTATTCGCAGTTTGAATGTTGCCCTAAGGCAGGAACTGGATTTATATGTTTGCCTGCGACCGGTAAAATATTTTGAAGGAACGCCCTCGCCCATGTGGCAACCGGAGAAAGTGAGCATGACCATTTTTAGAGAAAACACAGAAGATATTTATGCGGGTATTGAGTTTATGACAGGTACGCCGGAAGCTACAAAATTGTTGAATTTTTTGGTAGATGAATTAGGGGTAAAAGCATTTCGTTTTCCTGAAGCAACTTCACTGGGTATAAAGCCGGTAAGCAAAGATGGAAGTGAACGTTTAATAAGAAGTGCCATTGAATTTGCGATTGAAAAAAAGCTTCCGAGTGTTACTTTAGTTCATAAAGGCAACATTATGAAATATACCGAAGGTGCCTTTAAACAATGGGGGTACGAACTTGCAGAAAGAGAATTTAGCGGACAGGTATATACCTGGCAGCAATGGGAAAAAACTAAAAAAGAAAGTGGCGAAGCAGTAGCAAATGAAGAAATGAAAATAAGTGCGGTAGGGGGCAAAGTAATTATTAAAGATGCTATTGCTGATAATTTTTTACAACAAGCATTGCTTGCTCCGCAAGATTATTCAGTAATTGCAACCCTCAATTTAAATGGTGATTATATTTCTGATGCGTTGGCTGCGCAGGTTGGTGGTATTGGTATAGCACCGGGTGCAAACATTAATTATTTAACTGGTCATGCAGTATTTGAAGCCACCCATGGTACAGCGCCACGTTTTGCAAATACAAATACGATGAACCCATCTTCCGTTATTTTAAGCGGCGTAATGATGCTGGAATATATGGGTTGGAGAGATGCAGCAGATCTTATTACCAATGCTGTAGGAAAAACAATTCGTAACAAAACGGTAACAATAGATTTTTATAATTTGATGAAAGAAGGAACGCTTTTGAAGACAAGCGAATTTGCTGATGAAATTATAAAAAACATGTAGTAATATTTTGAAGAAATTATTTTGTGAACCCCTGCATTCAAACTTACATGTTGAATGCGGGGGTTAAGTTTTTTAAAAGAAAAATTGCTCCTTTGTAATTTTTCCATCCTTTACTTCGTACACACAAATTTCATCCATTTTAATTCTACCCATTTCTTTCATAGTCGCATCCATACCCATTGCTACCGAAAAATGATTGCCCGCCACAATTGGTTCTCCTGTATAACCACCATGCATTTCTATTATTGATTCATTAAACTTTTTCCCTTTTTCTTTAATAGCATCAATACCTTTTGCGTTGGTAAGCCCGTCGCCATTGGAGGCGGCTGGCTCTATGCTTTCGCAATCTGCTGAATATAGTTCATCTTGTATCGCATCAAATTTACCTTCTTTGGATAATTCCATAAAACGGTTTGCTACTTCTTGTGTTGTCATAATAATTAGTTTTAAAGTAATTTAAATGAATGAAATAAAAGTATCAATTTTTAAGATAATAAAAAAGAATATGTTTGAGAAGTTTGTATTTTGTGTGTGTATAGAATTTGATATATTTGTGTATAAAATTTAATAGAATGAGAACAAACATAGATATTGATGATAAATTGCTTAAAGAGGCTAAGAAGTATGTAAAATTATCCAGTAAAAAAGATTTGGTAAATTATGCCTTAGATGAACTAGTGAGGTTGGAGAAAAGAAAAAAGTTAATGGCTTTAAAAGGGAAAATAAATTGGGAAGGAAATTTAGATGAAATGAGGGCTATATGAAAGATCTGGTAATTGTGGATACAAGCGTTTGGGTTAGATACCTCAGAGATACAAAATGTATTGAAACAACTATTTTAGATATTTTATTAGGTAATGATAAAGTATTATTGATCCCCATTTTATTTCAAGAAATATTACAGGGAATCAATTCTGAAAATGAATATCAAAAAATTATTGGATTACTGGATAGTTTGAAACAATACAATGAAAATATAAAACCAATTTCTATTTTGGCGGCAAATATTTATCGTTTAGGCAAAAAAAAAGGTTTTACAATCCGAAAATCAAATGATTGTTTAATAGCCGCATATTCTATTTTTTTAGATGCAAGTATTTTGCATTTAGATAGAGATTTTGGAAATATATCAAAATACACTTCACTTAAAATTTACAAATAAAAACACATGAACAAAATAAAGGTAGCAAACCCGGTGGTAGAAATGGATGGCGATGAAATGACAAGAATCATTTGGAAATTTATTAAAGATAAATTGATACTTCCTTACCTGGAAGTTCCTATTCAATATTTTGATTTGGGAATGGAATATAGAGATGAAACAAGCGACCAGGTAACCATTGATGCTGCCAATGCTATAAAGGCCTGCGGCGTTGGTATTAAGTGCGCAACTATTACACCCGATGAGCAGCGTGTAGAAGAGTTTAAGTTAAAGCAAATGTGGAAATCGCCCAACGGAACTATTCGTAATATTTTGGATGGCACCGTTTTTCGTGAACCAATAGTAATGCAAAATGTACCCCGTTTGGTAACTAACTGGACGGCACCAATTATTGTTGGTCGCCATGCATTTGGAGACCAGTATCGGGCAACTGATACAGTGATAAAAGGCAAAGGAAAGTTAACGATGACTTTTACACCAGAAGATGGTGGCGAAGCACAGGTTTTTGAAGTATTTAATTTTAAAGGCGATGGTGTTGCTATGGCTATGTATAATGTGGATGAAAGTATTTATGGCTTTGCACGCAGTTGTTTGAATATGGCGCTGAGCAAAAAATGGCCATTGTATCTTTCTACAAAAAATACCATCCTAAAAAAATATGATGGTCGCTTTAAAGATATTTTTGAAGAAGTTTACCAAAATGAATTTAAAGAAAAATATATAGCGGCAGGTATTACTTATGAGCATCGTTTAATTGATGATATGGTTGCCAGCGCATTAAAGTGGAATGGCAATTTTGTATGGGCTTGTAAAAATTATGATGGAGATGTACAAAGCGATACCGTAGCACAAGGCTTTGGCAGCCTGGGTTTAATGACATCAGTTTTAATAACACCCGATGGAAAAACGATGGAAGCAGAAGCTGCCCATGGTACTGTTACCCGCCATTACAGAGATCACCAGCAAGGAAAACCAACATCTACAAACCCTATTGCATCTATCTTTGCATGGACAAGGGGGCTTGCGTTTCGTGGAAAATTAGACAATAATCAACCCCTTATTGAGTTTTGTAACGCATTAGAAGCAGTTTGTATTGAAACCGTAGAAAGCGGTAAAATGACCAAAGACCTTGCAGTGTGTATAAGCGGAAATAAAGTAGCACATGGAAAAGATTATTTATATACCGAAGAATTTTTAGATGCTATTGATGAAAATTTAAAAATGAAAATGGGAATGTAATTTTTAAAAAAGCCACTCCATTTGGGTGGCTTTTTTATTCCTGTGTGTTGTTTGTAAAAACTATTACTAACAATTTTACAGAATTAGTTTGCATTTGAAATTCTGTATAAAAATTTGGCTCATTAGCAAAAGACTTACTATCCCTTGTTTTATTCCACAATTCCCTTGCCTTTACCATCCGAAAAAAAAGGTTATATAAATGCCAACTATAAATCAACTGGTAAGAAAAGGAAAAGAGATTATTAAAGCGAAAAGCAAATCAAGAACTTTAGATGCTTGTCCTCTACGTCGTGGTGTATGTACGAGAGTGTACAAAACAACTCCAAAAAAACAAAACTCAGCACTGCGTAAAGTAGCAAAAGTTCGTCTCACAAATAAGATTGAGTTTATTGCCTATATACTGGGTGAAGGTCACAACTTACAAGAGTACAGTATCGTTTTGATACGTGGCGATAAGGTAAAAGATTTGCCGGGGTACGTTACCACATCGTTCGTAGTTCGTTAGTTATTGCAGGTGTGAAAGACCGTAAGCATAGCCGTAGTAAATACGGTACAAAAAGAACTAAGAAGTGAGATCTAGTAGAATAAGTTTTATACAAGAGATAATTATCACAAACAGGGTTGAGTAAAGTTTTAAATCATGACACTAGCGTCCTAAAGACGCAAATTTAAGTTCTTGGAATATATTGACATTAAAGCGTTTTAGCCAAATTTAGCATTCAAACGATTTCAATTTATCTAAATATAAATTGAAGGATGAATATAGGCAAATATGTTTTTTCTCAGGTTGTTTCATTCTTGGATTTTAAAATGGGATAAACAAGTAATTATTTACTCATTCATCCCATTTTTTACAAGTTTCTTAAAACTTATTTACTTCCATGCGCTTCAGCATGTTTCTTACTTGCATTTTTAGAAGCATCTGCCGCATGAGAACTGTGACCTTCTGCTGTTTGTGCATGATGTGCTCCCTTCTCATGATTTCCTGCTTCATGTTCTTTCGAAGCTGCTTTGTGATGCTTTGCAGCATGTTCATGATGTGTTGCTGCTTCCTGGTGATGTTTTGCTACTTCTTTTGACATTGTAAAAGTTTTTAAATTTGTGAATAAATCATTCTATAAACTTTGCATATTTCATGCCAATAAAATAAAATTTCAAATTCTCGATGTTAACTAAATTTCAGATGAAAATAAAATGAGTGTTTACTTAAAAACATAATGATTTTAAAAAATATGTGGTAGTAGAAAAAATAAAGGATTACTGTTGTTTTTAACTATCCGATACAAGTATTTCTGAACATTGTATACATCATACCAAACCGGTAATAAAAAAACCGCTACCTATCAATGCCAAAAGAATTCCAATATACCATAACATAGTTTTACCTGATAATAATGATATAGCAGATATTGCAATTGCTACCTGAAAAAAAGTTACTGCCTTTGCAAGCCAAGAATGTTTTTCTAAATCTATGGCACTTTCTTTTTCAAATTCCTGCGCTTTTTTCTTTATTTCATCTTCCTCATTTTGTATTTGCTCGGGTGTTTTTTGAGCGCTACCTGCAACGAATGGTTCTAATTTTTTGATAGCTACCTTAATAGATTTTGCCTGATAAAAAGCCCACTGATCAGATGCTTTTATTTGACCTATTAATGCTTCATTACTGTAGTGACCAGCTAGAAGTCCGGCAATTGCAGCAAATACAGCCATTAATGCCGTACAAATTGCGATGTACATAGACGATTTGCCTCCATGATTACCCTTTAAGGCTTCTGCCTTTTCTTTTATCTGCTCGTGTAGATGCTCTGTAGTTATTTCTATTTCTTCCATAATACAAATATAAATTTAAATGTTAATCGATGACTTCCATTAAAAAGCCTTTTTCCCTAAAAGCCAGAGTTAGAGGCATTTATTCTAAGCCTGATGTTAGTTATTTATTACAATAAACCCTTACCTTTGCGGCGCAAAAAGCATCAACAAATATCAACAAGGATGGCGGTTGAATGATTTAGCATTATATGAGATCATAAAAAATTACAAAGCCCAAGCCGCAACAGCGGATTCTACAAGGAAAATTGTATGGAGCAAAATACGCTGCGATAAAAGCCAAATAAATTGATGAAGATGAAATGTGCGAGGCCACAGAGGCTCACGATTGCTATTTCTTCGCTTGGCTAAGAAAAAGAAAATCGAAGATTTTATTATAAGATATTAGATGATTTATCGAAGTATCATTATATTAGATGATTTATCGAAGTATCATTCAAAAATTAAACAAAAACAATTTAATAATTACAAAATGGGAGACTTACGTTATCAACGAAACTTTGGTATTGCTGCACACATTGATGCCGGCAAAACCACTACTACAGAGCGTATCCTTTACTACACCGGTGTAAACCACAAAATAGGTGAAGTACATGATGGTGGCGCTACAATGGATTGGATGGCTCAGGAACAGGAGAGAGGTATTACTATTACAAGTGCTGCAACTACCTGCTTTTGGAATTTTCCTATGGTAAATGGTGAAAAAACACCCGATACAAAACAATACAAATTTAATATTATTGATACTCCCGGTCACGTGGATTTTACCGTAGAGGTAGAGCGTAGTCTTCGTGTATTGGATGGTTTGCTTGCATTGTTTTGTGCAGTGAGTGGTGTAGAACCGCAATCTGAAACAGTTTGGCGTCAGGCAAATAAATATAAAGTACCTCGTATTGGTTTTGTAAACAAGATGGATAGAAGTGGTGCAGATTTCTTAAACGTTGTAAAGCAGGTTCGTGAAATGCTAGGTGCTAAAGCGGTGCCTTTGCAATTGCCGATTGGTGCTGAAGACAACTTTACCGGTGTGGTAGATCTAATTACCATGAAAGGAATTGTATGGAACGAGGCAGATAAAGGAATGACTTTTCAGGAAGTTCCTATCCCGGAAGATATGGCTGATGAGGTTGCTCAATACCGTCAGGAATTAATTGAAGCTATTGCTGATTATGATGAAAAATTATTGGAGAAATTCTTCGATGATCCTAATACGATAACTGAAGCAGAAATGCATGAAGCTATTCGTAAAGCTACCATTGATATTTCTATTATACCAATGATGTGCGGCTCCTCCTTTAAAAATAAAGGTGTACAAACTGCACTGGATGCAGTTGTAAGATATTTACCTGGTCCTTTGGATATTGAAGCTGTAAACGGGATTCACCCAGATACTGGTGCAGAACTGGTGCGCCATGCAGATCCTAAAGAACCATTTAGTGCTTTGGCATTTAAAATTATGACAGATCCTTTTGTAGGGCGTCTGGCTTTCTTCCGGGCATACAGCGGTCGTTTAGATGCAGGAAGTTACGTATTGAATACCCGTACAGGAAAAAACGAGCGTATAAGCCGTATTATGCAGATGCATGCTAACAAACAAAACCCTGTAGATTATATTGAAGCAGGTGATATTGGTGCAGCAGTTGGTTTTAAAGATATAAAAACAGGCGATACTTTGTGTAACGAAGATCATCCTATTGTACTAGAATCTATGACTTTTCCCGAGCCGGTTATCTCTATTGCGATAGAGCCAAAAACACAGGCAGACGTTGATAAAATGGGTATGGCTATTGCCAAGCTGGTAGAAGAAGATCCTACATTGCGGGTACGTACAGATGAAGAAACCGGCCAGACTATTTTGAGTGGTATGGGGGAACTTCACCTGGAAATTATTGTGGACAGGATGAAGCGGGAGTTTAAAGTAGAAATAAACCAAGGTGCACCAATGGTGGCTTATAAAGAGGCTTTAAGAGATACGATTTCTCATAGAGAAACATATAAAAAGCAAACAGGTGGTAGAGGTAAGTTTGGTGATATCGCATTTCATATAGGCCCTGCAGATGATGAGTGGCTTAAATTACCAGAGAATACAACTGGCGGATTACAATTTGTAAACGAAATTTTTGGTGGTAGTATTCCAAAAGAATTTATAGCACCTATCATTAAAGGGTTTACAAGTAGTATGACCAATGGTGTATTGGCAGGCTACCCTATGGTAAATATGAAAGTAAGAATTACAGATGGTAGTTATCATGATGTGGATAGTGATGCTATTTCTTTTGAACTTTGTGCAAAGCAAGGGTACAGAGAAGCAGGTCGCAAAGCAAAACCTGTATTACTGGAGCCGATAATGAAAGTAGAAGTACTTACACCAGATCAATATATGGGTGATGTAACAGGCGATCTTAACCGCCGCCGTGGCATGCTGGAAGGTATGGACAGCAAGCATGGTGTACAGGTTATAAAAGCAAAAGTGCCTCTAAGCGAAATGTTTGGTTATGTAACACAGTTGCGTTCATTATCCAGCGGTCGTGCAACATCTACCATGGAGTTTAGTCATTATGCGCCTGCACCAAATGCAGTTGCAGAAGAAATAATAGCAAAAGCAAAGGGTAAAATGAAAGTGGAAGATTAAATTTTATATTTTAATAAATGCGAAACCCCGTTTTGAAAAAAGCGGGGTTTTGTTTTTGAAAAATAGCTGTTGATTATGTTAAGAAATATTGCATTCTTTTGATTATACTAATTTGCTTAAATAATTCCGATTATATATCTTTGAGTAACCAAACATATACTTATGTCTTACTCAATAGATCTAACAAACGAAGAAGTGGTAACATTAAAAAGACTCCGCCGTACAGAGCAAGATGGCAAAAT
>JANXXM010000015.1 GCA_025350645.1 Ferruginibacter sp. | reverse complement strand
GTGAAAGCAGTTTTCAGGTTAATCATATTGGTTTAAGAAAACAGGTTCATAGTTTAAGGGTTGATTACAAAAATGTTTTAGAACTTTCTTATTTTAAAGGATACACCCATGAGGAAATAGCAAAAATTTTAAATATTCCTTCTGGCACCGTAAAAACAAGGCTGCGTAATGCTCTTATAGAATTACGTAAACAATTTTAATACATGGATATTAATAAATATATATCATCCGGCAACATAGAAATGTATGTTTTGGGATTGTGCAGTACCGAAGAAAAAACGGAACTGGAAAACTTGCGCAGCCAATATCCAGAATTAAATGAAGCAATAGTGCGTTTTGAAAAAGAACTGGAAAATAATCTTTTGGCAAATGCAACAATGACCAATATAGAAACAGATAAAAAAATAACAGCATCGTTTAATATTCCGCCGCCACCCGTTTTACAATTGCATTCCGCACAAATAAAAACGGGAAGTATTACTTGGTTGAAAATGCTTGCGGCTGTTGCCTTAATATTACTTGCAACGAGCGTTTTTTTTAATTACAGTTTATATAAAAAAACTACAAACCAGCAGTTATTATTAAAACAGCAGGAAAAATATTCAGCTTTGCCAACTGAAGATTATAATATCTTAAAACAACCCTCTATTACTCCCGTAGCTATGTATGGCGTGGCTCCTCATAATATTTGCCGCTGCACCATGTTTTGGGATAAAAAAACGGGTAAGGCTTATATTATGATTCATCATCTTGTACCCTCCTCGCCTGGAAATAATTACCAGTTATGGGCAATAGTAGAGGGAAGAATTGTAAATGTTGGTGTAGTAAATGATACTATAAGAGATCGTTTTATAGAAATGAAAAACCTTCCGGCAAATGCTACAGCATTTATTGTTACAAAGGAAAAACAAGGAAATGATACCACACCTACTTTGGAAGAAACTTATCTTAGCGGGCGCATATAAAAACTAAAATGATAAAGCATTTTACAACTTTAAAAGTGAACAACCTGCTAGAATGAATGTGCCGCCCGGCACACAAAATAATAATACGTTTGCCATAAGTTCCAAAATATTATAATGCAATCTGCTAATTATCTACCTTTGTTTTCTTCATAATTTCAATAAAAAATAATGGCAGATACTCAGGAAATATTACACGAAGTGGTTATAAAATTTGCAGGAGACAGCGGAGATGGAATGCAGCTTACCGGAACACAGTTTACCAACAACAGCGCCATGCTGGGCTTAGACCTGGCTACGTTTCCAGATTTTCCTGCGGAGATTCGTGCACCCATAGGCACATTGCCGGGCGTAAGCGGCTTTCAACTTAGGTTTAGCAGCGACAGAATTTTTACCCCGGGCGACGAGTGTGATGTGCTCGTAGCCATGAATGCTGCTGCATTAAAAGTAAATTTGAAAGGGCTAAAAAAAGAAGGAAAAATAATTGTAAACACTGATGGGTTTGATACTAAAAATCTGAGGCTTGCCAATTACCCGGATGGTATTAACCCATTGGAAGATAATAGCCTAGATGGGTATGAAGTGATAAAAATGGATGTAACTAAAATGACCCGTGAGGCATTGAAGGATATTACCATGGGTACCAAAGAAAAAGACAGGGCAAAGAATATGTTTGTACTTGGGTTTTTATACTGGATGTATAATCGCAGCATGGAAAATACAATTACTTTTTTAACAGAAAAGTTTGGAAAAAAGCCAGAAATTTTAGAGAGTAATATTACAGCCCTTCAGTCTGGTTATAACTTTGGTGATACCACCGAAACTTTTTCTGCACGATATTCTGTGGAGAAAGCGATAATGGAACCGGGAACGTACAGATCAATAATGGGCAACCAGGCACTGAGTTACGGGCTTATTGCGGCATCGCAAAAAAGCGGCTTAAAATTATTTTTAGGATCTTACCCCATTACTCCTGCATCCGATATATTGCATGAACTTAGCCGCCATAAAGCATTTGGGGTACGCACGTTTCAGGCAGAAGATGAAATAGCTGCTATTACAAGTGCTATTGGTGCAAGCTACGGTGGTGCATTTGGCCTTACCACAACGAGCGGCCCGGGCATGGCTTTAAAAACCGAAGCCATGGGGCTTGCCGTGATGCTGGAAATACCTTTACTTATTATAAATGTGCAGCGTGGCGGGCCAAGTACCGGGCTTCCTACAAAAACGGAACAAAGCGATTTGATGCAGGCTTATTATGGAAGAAACGGAGAGTGCCCCATGCCTGTAATTTCTGCAAGTACACCCAGCGACTGTTTTGCAGCTGTGTATGAAGCTGTTCGCATTTCTATACAACACATGACGCCGGTTATTTTTTTAAGTGATGGTTATATAGCAAATGGTGCAGAGCCGTGGAAGTTTCCACAAAGTGCAGACCTTGCAGAAATAAAAACCAGTTTTAAAACAGAACTTGGAGATCATGAAGAAAAGTTTCAGCCTTATTTAAGAGATGAAAACCTCGTAAGGCCCTGGGTTATACCCGGCACGCCGGGCATGGAGCATAGAATAGGCGGGCTGGAGAAACAAAATATTACAGGTAATATAAGCTACGACCCGGAGAACCACCAGCTAATGGTTAAAATAAGACAGGAAAAAATAGATAAAATTGCAGATCATATACCAGATCAAAAATTAGACAGCGGTGCAGAAAAAGGAAAACTGCTGGTGCTTGGATGGGGAAGCACTTATGGCTCTATAAAAAGCGCATGTGCCCAATTACAGGCTCAGGGCATGCAAGTTTCTCATGCACACCTGCGCTATGTGAGGCCTTTTCCTAAAAATCTTGGAGATATTATTAAAAACTTTGACAAAGTACTAATACCGGAATTAAACAATGGCCAGTTGATAAAAATTATAAGAGATATATTTATGGTAGATGCAAAAAAGTATAATAAAATAATGGGTATTCCTTTTACAAAAACAGAGCTGGTAGAAGAAATGAAAAAAATAATAACTGAAGAAAATTAAGCCTGCCTTTTTGTTACAGCACATAATTGCGAACAGCTTTTTATCTTAAAAATAAATTTATGAACGGAGCTCATTATCATCTTTTAGTAAATCATTTACCTATAATCATTCCTTTTATGGCTCTTGCTATGCTTATAGCAGGATTTATACTAAAAGCAGATATTATTAAAAGAGCAGCATTATTTCTTTTTGTAGGAGGAGCTTTATTTGCATTTGCAGCAGCAGCTACCGGTGATGGCGCAGTAGAAAGTATTGCAAAAATTCCCGCAATAGAAGATAAATTTATTAATGCTCACGAACATGTGGCAGATACTTTTGCATTACTCTCTTATATACTGGGCGTTATTTCTCTTGCAGGAATATGGGCTAGTTTTAAGAAAAAAGCATTTGCAAACATCATAGTATTAACAGCACTTGTATTTAGCCTGCTGGTATTATTTTATGCAAAACAAGCAGGCACAACAGGAGGAGAAATAAGGCATACAGAAATAAGATAACAAACACTGCAATCTATTTTTAGAATTGCAGTGTTTATTAAAAATTTTTTTACAGATGTAATGTAATAAGTGGAAGTTCTGTTTCAACGTGTTTTTGCACCTGTACAGCGGCTATAGTTGTATCCCTGTAACCAGCACTACCTCTAAAACTTACAGTATACATACCGGGTTTTAAACCTCTTATTTTATACTTTCCATCTGCCTCAGGTATAGCAGTTGCAGAATCTGTACCTATGCGTGCAGTAACAAATGCATGCGCAGCAGCAGGCATAACCCTTCCTTTAATTTCACCATAATTTTTTTTACTAAAAGGCTTTAAGAAAGGCTTTAGATAATATTGACCATTAATTAATTTTACCGAACCGCACACATCAAAATCCAGCCACATAAAAGTGTTAGTTGTATTATCATCATCTTCATCATCTTTGTGAATTTTTATGTAAACATATTTATTTATACCGGGCAATAGGTTCAGCGGTTTTGAAATTCCGTTTACTACTACCCTGTTATTTGTGCCAAGTGTTATTCTTATCTTTCTTATTTTACCAGCAGGTAAATTTGCTGTGCCCAGCAAAGTATCTATACCGTTTCTAAATTTTAAAATATTATATACCCCCGGGTTTATAGTAAGAGTATCCCACCTGCCAAAATTATCGTTGTGATGTTCGTCATCATCACCATCATCATCGTTATCACCAAAATGATCATCATCCATGTGAGATCTATTAGTATCTAATTTTACTTCCACAAATTTAATATCTACAAAAAGAGAATCAAAATTACAAGGATCATCTGTTAGGTAAAGTGATAGCCGCCGTGCATTATTACCAGTATCGGCACCATTGGTTTCTTTTTGGCAAGAGCTTAAAAAGATCATCATAACCAATGCCAGCATAGCAATTGAACCCCAAATTTTTTGAGTGTTGTTTTTCATGTTTACAAATTTTAGAATAGTTAAATAAAATTTGCAACCATAGCCCTTTCTTCAAAAAGAAAAATTAATAACAAGAATCTTGTTAAGAAATACCAAAGGTTGCAGGTAAAATTTTATGATAATGCTGAATTATTTTCGCTGGGAATTCTCAAAAAGACTGCCACATATTGTTAATATTTATTAACGGAAATAAATTATTAATAATAATGATTAATGGGATAGTACTGAAAAATTGTTGAAAAAAAATCCCCCGGCTTTTTTAGCTACCGAGGGATTAATTTATTGCGGTTGATTTAAAACTTGCTGATGATTCTTTTGCCTTTTTATACTGTAAAAATTTTTTCCAAAATGAAAATAATTTTCTGATGATGAGGAAAATAAATGCGTGAATGTAGATTTTAGTTTTTGTGTTAAAGACATATTTTTTTCTGTATTCCTGTCAAAATATTCTGCCTGCATAATTTTCATTTTTATTAGCACCACAGCATTTTTGCCAGAATGATCTTCATCGTTAATATTTAATTCTTTAACCTCATCATGTACAATAAACGCTTTGCCGCTTACCTGCATTCGGGTGTTTGTTCCTTTTTTATGAAAATCCAGGGAAGCATAAAAAGGTTGGTTTATTTGTGCAGCATATTTACCTGGGCATGATGTAAAGAAGTAAATATTACCATCATTATCCGTTTTTAATACCTGTATAACATTTGGTGGTAAGGAAAGCACAGAATTAATTTCTGACCTGAACAATGCAACCTTTGTTTCTTCAATTTTTTCTTTTAAAAACCTAAGGTGGGTATCATTGTTATGCATAATGGTAAATTTTATATGTTTTAAAATTCAAACCTTGTACCAACAACTTTCAAAAGCACTGTATGTGAATAACTTTTAAAATACGTAGAACGTTTTGCACAAAACTTAAAAAAAAAGAGATAATAATAAAGAATTATAGGGAAATTGAATGCAATATTAATAAGGCATAAAAGTTTCATAACAATTATATGAACTTTAAAAACGGTTTACTTTTCCTATGACAACAGCCTTGGAAGAAATAATTGCAGACCTGCCCGCAAAAAAAATAAAAAAAATATTAAAAGATCCTATAAAAACCGCAGAGGCTGCAAACCTTGTGTATGTACAGGATACTGTGCCGGGCATTGTGCGCATGAAGAAAGGAAAAACCTTTTCTTATGTAATCGACAATAAAAAAATTACGGATGATGAGAAAATGAAAAGAATAAAATCGCTTGTAATACCGCCCGCATGGGAAAACGTGTGGATATGTGCTCTGGAAAACGGTCACCTTCAGGCTACGGGTACCGATGTAAAAATGCGGAAACAATACCGTTATCATCCTGCATGGAATATGCTTCGTAACCACACAAAATTTTACCGGCTGCTCGAGTTTGGACATGCTTTGCCAAAAATGAGATTGCAATTAGAACAAGATATTTCCCTGGCAGGCCTGCCACAGGTAAAAGTTTTGGCAACCGTTGTTTGTTTAATGGAGCGTACCAATATCCGTGTAGGAAATAATATTTATGAAAAATTATACGGCTCCTTTGGGCTTACTACATTAAAAGATCAACATGTAAAAATAGCTGCAGGCGCATTAAAATTTTCTTTTAAAGGAAAGAAAGCTGTACAGCATGATATTACTTTAAAAAATAAAAAACTTGCTGGTATAGTACAAAAATGCAGGGATATACCAGGCAAAGAATTGTTTCAATATTACAGGGAAGATGGCACAAGACACAGTGTGGACTCGGGTATGGTAAACGATTATATAAAAAATATAAGCGGTCAGGATTTTACTGCAAAAGATTTTCGTACATGGTCCGGCACCGTAAATGCCTTTCTTGCATTTAAAGAAATTGGTTTTGCAGAAACAGCTGCAGCCTCAAAAAAAAATATTACAGATGCACTGGATAAGGTAGCAGCACATTTGGGCAATACAAGAACAGTTTGCAAAAAATATTATGTGCACCCGCTTATTATATCATTGTATGAAAATAAGAGCCTGGATAAATATTTTAAGCAACTGGATGACATTGAAGAAGACGACAAAATAGCCGGACTTACGCAAGATGAAAAAGTTATCATGAAAATATTAGAAACAAATTAAAAAATTGTTATGAAAAATAGGGAGATGATATATTAATTAGGCAGCAGGAAAAACGGTATTGAATATTTTGCAATAAAGAAATTTAATGCTGTTATTTACCCTATACAACAAGATGGAAATTACCTGTTTACTTTTTTAAGAGATGAGGAAGGAATTTTTTTTGAAATGGTTATAATTTTTAAATTAAATGGAAGTATAATTTCATTTACTGTATCTAATTTTGTAAATAGTCTTTACAAATTTTTTAGGTTTATTGTATAATAGTAATGGTTATTCTAACACCACATTATATTAGCAACTGCTGTAAATTCTTAAACAATGCATTACTTTTATCGTTCAAATAGTTAAAGTAAAATGCAACCAATGTTTTTCCCCACGCCAAAAGAATTCAGGAACTGGCTAAAGAAATATCACAAAAAAGAAAAAGAACTTTTGGTAGGTTTTTATAAAGTTAGCAGCACAAATGCATCCATGACATGGCCGCAATCAGTAGATGAAGCGCTCTGCTTTGGATGGATAGACGGGGTAAGAAAAAGTATAGATGAAGAAAGTTATTCTATTCGTTTTACCCCGAGAAAAAGTACAAGTATTTGGAGTGCTGTAAATATTAAAAAGGTAGAGGAGCTAAGTAATGCAGGATTAATGACAGCCGAAGGGCAGAAGGCATTTGGCTTGCGAACAGAAAAGAAATCAAAAATTTATGCTTACGAAAAAGAATCAATAATACTTCAAAAAAAATATGAGAATCAATTTAAGAAAAATAAACTGGCCTGGGATTTTTTTATAAAACAAGCCCCCTCGTACAAAAAAGTAATGATTCATTGGATAATGAATGCAAAACAGGAAGAAACAAAACTTACCCGGCTTGCCAAAACAATTAGCGAAAGTGAGCAACAAAGACGTATGCGATAAAAAAGAGCAGAAGCTAACGGACTGCCTTATTGAATGATGCAGGTATTTATAAAACCACTTATACTCAACTTTCGTTATTGGATTTGCTAAAACGGGCTACAAAAAATTATTGAGTACATTTATTTTTAAAAATAGTAAGTTCCTCACAGATATTTAAAGCCAGCCAAAGATCTTTATTAAAATTATTTAAGTGATGTAAGCAACCTATAAAATTAATATGAATCAATTAAAATTTAGAGATGCAGCAAGTGATGATTTAGCAATAATTGTTGAAATTTATAATTCTACCATACCATCCAGAATGGTAACAGCCGATACAGAACCGGTATCAATTGCTAGCAGACAAAACTGGTTTTACGAACACACTTCTGATAAAAGGCCTCTTTGGGTTATTGAAAACGAAGTTAAAAAAATAATAGGATGGGTAAGTTTTCAATCATTTTATGGGAGGCCAGCTTATGACTCCACTGTAGAAATCAGCATTTATATACATCAGCAGGAAAGAGGCAAAGGATTTGGAAAAGAAATTTTACAATACTGTATGGAGAAAGCAAAAGGATTTGGAACAAAAACTTTACTCGGTTTTATCTTTTCTCACAATGAGCCTAGCCTTAAACTTTTTAGAAAATTTGGTTTTGAAGACTGGGCTACCCTTCCGGATATAGCTGTACTGGATGGACAAGAAAGAGGGTTAAAAATACTCGGAAAAAGAATTGCGTGAAAATTTTTTATTCAACATACGGCATGGGTTTATTGTGTAAAATAGTATTAAAAATTACCAACCAAAAATGATGACGTATATTTCTATATTGAGAGGAATTAATTTAGGTGGGCATAAAACAATTAAGATGGAAGCTTTAAAGAAAATGCTTTCACAGCTGGGCTTTGCAGCAATTCACACCTATATACAAAGCGGCAATATTGTTTATCAATACAAAAAAACAGACACAAAAAAATTAGATTTTCTTATAAAAGAACAAATAGAAATAGTATTTGGTTTTGATGTTCCCGTAATAACGATTACCATTAATGAATTTAAAAAAATAAGAAATTCAAATCCATTTTTAAAAGATAAATTAAAAGAGGAATCTTTTTTGCACGTTAGTTTTTTAGCCGATAAACCAGCGTCGGAAAATTTGAATAAGATAATTGCCGTAAATTATTTACCAGACGAATTTAAGATAATTGATAAAGCCGTTTATCTTTTTTGCCCCAATGGATATGGTAAAACAAAACTTTCTAATACTTTTTTTGAAAATAAATTAAAAGTAAACGCCACTACACGAAATTGGAAAACCACGAATGAATTAATAAGCATGGCAGATACTCAGGTATAGTTTAAAAGATTTTCAGATAATTTTTTTTTGCATAAAAATTGCACTATATCGCAAGCGTAGTGGTTCGTAAAAAATATTCCCCGTATTATTTAAAATAAAAATTATGAGACCAATTTGGACAGGTGCTATAGGCTTTGGTTTGGTAAATATTCCTGTAAAGCTTTACAGTGGTACAGAAAGCAGCAATATTGATTTGGATATGCTGGATAAAAAAGATCATGCACACATAAAGTTTTTACGGGTAAATGAAAAAACCGGCAAAGAAGTAGCCTGGCAAAATATTGTAAAAGGATACGATACCGGCTCTAAATATGTAGTGCTGGAGGAGAGTGATTTTGAAAAAGCGAATGCTGTAAAAACAAAATTAATTGAAATAACAGATTTTGTAATGCAGGAAGAAATAGACAGCATGTATTACGAAATGCCCTATTACCTTGTACCAGAAAAAAGTGGTGTGCGGCCTTATGCCTTGCTGCGGGAAGCGTTGATAAAAACAAAACGTGCCGGTGTTGCCAGTTTTGTGATGCGCAATAAAGAACACCTTGCTATATTAAGAATATCCGGCGATGCCATTATTTTGAACCGCATTCGTTTTCATGAAGAGATAAGAAAAACAACCGATCTTGAATTGCCCTCAAAAACAATAGTGAAACCAGCTGAATTAAAAATGGCTGTAGCATTAATAGATCAGCTCTCGGGCAAATTTGATATTTCGAAATACAAGGATACCTATTCTGCTGCACTAATGAAAGTAATAAACGCAAAAGCAAAAGGGAAAAAAACTGTAGAACCCGTGATGAAAATTGTACATAGCAAAGCAAAAGATTTAATGGAACAATTAAAAGTAAGCATTGAAAATAAACGTAAAAAAGCTTCTTAATCATGAGCCTTTCCCAATACAATAAAAAAAGGAAATTTGATAATACACCGGAGCCAGGCGGAAAAAGAGCTTCAGAAAATAAGCAGCTTTCTTTTGTTGTGCAACGGCATAAAGCATCGCACCTGCATTATGATTTTCGGCTGGAAATGGATGGCGTTTTAAAAAGCTGGGCAGTGCCAAAAGGGCCATCTCTAAACCCGAAGGATAAACGGCTGGCGATGATGGTAGAAGACCACCCATACGATTATAAAGACTTTAAAGGAATAATACCCGAAGGAAATTATGGCGCCGGTGTTGTAGAAATTTGGGATAGCGGAAAATATACCGCATTAGCTGATGATAAAAATGCAGATGAAAAAAAATTACTAAAAGCTGGATTAAAAGCGGGCAATTTAAAATTTATTTTAAAAGGTAAAAAACTAAAAGGAGCGTTTGCTTTAGTAAAAATAAAAAACAGAACAGGCGATAAGGATAATACTTGGCTGCTTATAAAACACAATGATAAATATGCTGTTGCTACTGCTTACGACAGCGAAAAAGAAACGCCTAAAACCTCTCTCATAAATAAAGCACTTTTACAAAAGGATAAAAATGAACCTGTAAAAAAAAAGCTCGTTACAGATTAGTAAGTGCAAACCATACAAAAATACTTAATCCTGTAAAACCAATGCTGGCAAAGGAAACAGCCAATGCATTTGATGATGCAGGATGGATTTATGAAATAAAATGGGATGGGTACAGAGCTATTGCCGAAACAGGTTCCACCATAAATAAATTATACTCCCGCAACGGAATTGATTTTAGTAATAGTTACCCAATTGTATTTGATGAGCTACAAAAAATTAACTACAAAGCAATACTGGATGGAGAAATTGTGGTGCTAGATGAAAATGGTTTACCGGATTTTCAAAAATTGCAGCATTATGAAAACAACCAGCATTTTCCTGTTTGTTATTATGTATTTGATTTGCTTGAAATGAATGGAGAAAAAATATACCATCTGCCATTAATAGATAGAAAATCATTATTAAAAAAACTACTCCCAAATAATGATGTTATCCGCTTCTCTGATCATGTTATCGAAAAAGGTATTGCTTTTTTTGAAGTCTCCACACAAAAAAACTTGGAAGGAATAATGGCAAAAAAAGCAGACGGGGAATATTATGCAGGTAAAAGAACAGGCGAATGGCTAAAAATAAAAAATCATAAAACAGCGGATGTAATTATTTGCGGCTACACGGCACCAACTGGCAGCAGGCAATATTTTGGCTCGCTGGTGCTGGGTGTAATGAAAAGTAAAAAACTCGTACACACAGGCCATGCAGGCAGCGGTTACGATGATAAAAAGCTTAAAGAAATTTTTGAATTGTTGCAACCGCTTGTTCAAAAAAACGCTCCTTTTGCAGAAAAGGTTGTGGTAAATAATACAGTAACGTGGGTAAAACCAATTCTAATTTGTGAAGTAAAATTTACGGAATGGACCGGAGATGAAAAACTTCGACATCCTGTTTTTTTGAGAATGAGAAATGATAAAACAATAAACCAAATTACAATGAAAGCACCATTGCTTGGAAAAATAATTGCAAATAAAGGCGGGTCAAAAAATGTTTTAAAAAAATCTGTAGAAATAAAACAAAGAAAATCGGCATCCAAAAGTGAGCCTGAATTTTTAATAAAAGAAGGAAAGAATGTAGTTGCCATTACACATCCCGATAAAATTTATTTTCCTGATGAGAACGTTACAAAAAAAATGATAGCTGCATATTATCAGTCAATAGCAAAATATATTTTACCATTTTTAAAAGACCGTCCGCAGTCATTATTAAGAAACCCAGGCGGCATTAATGAAACCGGCTTTTTTCACAAAGATGCCGGTGAAAATGCACCTAGTTTTGTGCATACTTTTGCAGTACATTCAGATTCATCTAACAAAGAAATTGACTACATTATTTGCAACGATAAAGCCACACTTGCCTACATGAATAATCTGGGTTGTATAGAAATAAATCCATGGCACTCTACCACAAAATTCCCTAATAATCCAGATTATCTCATAATTGATATTGATCCTTCTGATAATAATAATTTTGACCAGGTTATAGAAACTGCAAATGCTTTTAAAAAAGTTTTAGATAAAGCAGAAGCAAAAAGTTTTTGTAAAACTTCTGGTGCATCTGGCCTGCACATTTATGTGCCCATGAAAAAAAAATATGACTATGAAGAAGTAAAAAAATTTGCGCAATTATTATGTATGTATGTGCAAGAAATATTGCCGAATTTTACAACGATGGAATGCAATTTAAAAAAGCGTGGAAACAAACATATTTACCTGGATTATTTACAAAACAGAAGCGGACAAACCATAGCATCTGTATATTCATTAAGGCCAAAGAAGGACGCTACTGTTTCTATGCCCCTGTTGTGGAAAGAGGTAAAAAAAGGATTAACACCACAACAGTTTACCATTTTTAATGCCCTAAAAAGAATAGAGAAAATGCCAGATGTATTTAAAGGTGTGTTAGGGCCGGGTGTAAACATAAGTCGTTGTATTAACAAACTTAACAAATAGAGTTGTGGATAAATATCCCCGTTTTTAAATTGCCCATAATCCGGCAACTATAAACATGAGCGGCAATGCATATAAAAAGCAGGCATAAAATTTTCATATAGGGGTTGGCAAAAGTACCCTAATAATGGCTGCTGCCTAACGAGGAAAATATCAAATGACGAAAACCGGAAAAATAGTAAAAAAAACAGGCAAAATAATTTTATGGATTTTGCTAAGCATTTTTGTATTGATAGTTGTAGCGGTAATTTTTATAAATACAACTACGGGTAAAAATGTGGTAAGAAACCAAGTTACAAAATACCTGCACCAAAAATTAAAAACTAACATAAAAATTGGGGAAATAGATTACAGGTTACCCAAATGGCTAAGCCTAAAAAATGTGTACATAGAAGACCAGAAAAAGGATACTCTTTTATTTGGAGAAGAACTTTCTGTGGATCTTGATATGATAAAACTCATTAAAGGAAATACAGACATAAAAAAAGTTTCGCTAAAAAATATTTCTATAAATATAAATCGCCCACAGGCAGATAGTTTTTTTAATTATCAGTTTATCATAAATGCTTTTTCCGGAAATAAAAGTATAACAGTAAATAAGGATACCGCAGAAATGAAATTATCTGTAAGCAACCTTTTATTCGATAATGTGCGGCTTAATTTCAGAGATAGTTTTGCAGGCAATAATTTTATTGCAGCTATTAAAAATCTCCATGTTACTACCACTAAATTTTCGCCGGATAGAATGAATTTCGGACTGGAAAATTTTTATGCAAATGGCGTACAATTTTTCATGAATACTTATGGCGAACCAACAAAGATTTCAGATAAAAAAATTATTGCAGATACCACAATAATATCGCCGTATAAATTATTTATAAATGCTAAAAATGTTGAGTTAAGAAATCTTGATGTTTTGGTAGAAAATAAAATTTCCGGATTGTATTATGCAAATAAAATTGGAAACTTATCCGGCAAAAACATTTTGTATAGTATTGTACAGGCAAAAGGAACAGCAGATAAATTATTGCTGGATAGTGCAACGATTATTTTTGTAGCGCCCAAAAAAATTACTGATGCAGTAAAAGATTCTATAACGCCCGTTGCAGTGCCATGGTTATATGCCGCCAAAAATCTGGATATAAAAAATACCCAAATAAAATATGATGATAACAATAAACCTGCGGCAGGCGGTTTAGATTTTTCTCACTTAGATGCAAAAAAAATAAATGCTTCCGTTTCATCATTTCGTTTTTCAAAAGATACTGCCACTGCCCTTATTTCACAATTTACCTTTAATGATAAAAGTGGGTTTGCTTTAGACACAACCCATCTTAATTTTTTATTTACAGATACACTTTTATCTGCAACAGACGTATATGTAAAAACTCCGGGATCGCTTATTCAAAAATCTTTTTCGCTGCGGTATGATAGTTTGGCCGCCATTACAAAATCACCTCAAAACACATTAATATCTGCTGTATTAAACGGAACCAGTATTGCTTTTAATGATCTTTATTTGCTGGTACCAGCATTGCAAAAAAGCCTGCCCAAAGCGCAATTTGCCAACCAGTATTTAAATTTGAATACCGCATTAAGGGGCAATTTGCAAAGGCTCTATATTCCTTACCTGCAACTTAGTGGCTTATCCGGCACAAAAATAAATGCAAGCGGTACTGTGTTTAATATTACCGATCCAAATAAATTTTCTTTTGATATTATTTTTGGCAGAAGCACTATGTTTAAAAAGGACTTATTAAAATTTGTACCATCCGCTAATCAAAAGCAACTGGCCAGCCTGCCGGATATAATTAATATCAGCGGTAAATTTAGCGGCAATAAAAATAATATACTTGCAGATGTAAGTGCATCAGCAAAAGATTTATCTTTTATAGGAAAGATAAATCTAAAAAATATTACAGATCCTAAAAGCCTGCAATACGACCTTGCAATATCAAATGCATCTATTAGCAAAAATCTTATATCGGGCTTTTTGCCACCTGCACTGTTGCAGCAGTTAAATTTACCACAGCAGATTTCTGCGGTGGGAAAATTTGCCGGCAATACAGAAAATATAATTACAGATTTGCGTATTGGCAGTAGCTACGGACCACTTAACGTAAAGGGTTTTATTAAAAATATAAAAGATCCCAAATTTGCTAATTACGATCTTATGCTTACTACAACAGGGTTTGCATTAGGCAGGTTTATAAAACAGGATACCCTATTGGGCACTATTGCAGGCAAGTTTGCAGCCAAAGGAACAGGCTTTGATTATAAGACAATGCGCTCTTCTATAAAAGCAGATGTAGCTACGCTTGGTTTTAAAAAGTACAATTATCATAATGCAAGTATTGCTGCAAATCTTAATAATGGTACCATACGAAGTACTGGTAAAATAAATGATGAAAATTTAAAACTGAATTATGATATTATTGCTGATGTACACAATGAATATCCAACAGCAAAAGGAGCAATACGTGTAGATACTGCGCAGTTGCGTAATCTTAATTTATATAAAGACACCCTTAATTTTTCTTTTAGTGCATTAGTGAATGCGCAAAACCTGCGCCCTAGAAACCTGGACGCTACACTCTTTTTAGATAGTTTAAAATTACGCAATGGCAGTAAAATGTATGTGCTGGATAGCACATCATTAATTGCTTCATCTCAAAACGGCGTTGATTCTATTGTGCTGCTGTCGCCATTTGCAAATGCACATGCAGGCGGCGCTTTTGATTATGACAAAATAGCCACATCTCTGCAGCAGTACATTAATAATTATTATAAAATACCGGGCTATAAACCTACACTTGTACAAATACCGGCTCAGCAATTTGGTATAAAAGGAGTTATTAAAAATAGTGCTTTAATAACAGGCATTGTGCCGGGGCTTACCGCTTATGATGATATAAATTTTACCGGAAGTTATGCATCTGCCAATAGAGATAGTGCGCTTAACTTTAATGCTGCAATACCACGCCTTGTATATAGCACAAACAGAATAAATAATGGTACTATAAATATCAATTCAAAAAATGGAAGAATAAATTATGAAGCAAAGTTTGATACCCTTACTACAACTAGCAATACATTGTATGTAACAACGGTGAATGGCGAAGCGGCAAAAGACAGTATATCTTTAAATGCACTTACAAAAGATATTAATAATAAAAACTGGTTTGGTTTATCAGGTTCGGCTTTTGTAAAAGATCAAACCTATTCCTTTCGCATGCAGGATAGCCTTATTTTAAATTATGAAAAATGGAATGTAGTACCGGATAATTATTTAAGTTATTCGCCGCAGGGTATAATCGTAAATAATTTTGTGATAAACAGCGACACTGCAAAAATTGCTATTCGTAGTAAAGAAATTATACCCAACAGCCCGATAGATATTGATATAAATAATTTTGATTTAAAAAGCATTAGCTCTATTGTAAACAGAGATACCGTATTACTTGCAGGTGTGCTGGATATTAAAGCACAGGTAAGTGATCTTAATAAAGCATTGCCCGGTTTTACCGGCACAGCAACTGTGAAAAACCTGCAGGTAATGCAGCACCCGCTGGGGAATATTACCGCAGATGCCAGAAAAGAAAATGAAAACGAAATAGCTGCAAACCTTGCCCTGCTTGGCTTTGGTAATGATGTAAGTGTAAAAGGAAATTATTATTTAAATAATAGAACGCAGCAATTTAATGCAGATGTTGCCGTAAAACAATTAAGTTTTAAAACGTTGGAAACATTTTCTGCAGGGCAGCTAAAAAATACATCCGGCAATATAAGCGGCAATATAAACGCCAATGGAAAATTTACCGACCCCCGCTGGAAGGGGCAGTTGGATTTTGATACTACATCTTTTACACTTACGCAATTAGGCACACCTTATAAAATTGATAAACAGAAAATAGTTTTTGAATACCCTAAAATTATTTTCCCGCAGTTTACTATTAACGATTCTTTAAAACACAACCTGGTAATAGATGGCGATGTAACCATAAAAAGCATGACGGATATTGGGTTGAATATAGATGTAAATACCAATAATTTTGTACTCATAAATGCAAAGAAGGCGGTGAGCAGCCAGGTGTACGGGTATGGTGCGGTAGATATTAATGTATCTGTAACGGGTACTGCTGCTGCGCCAAATATAGATGGAGATGTATCTGTAAATGATAAAAGCGATTTAACCATTGTACTGCCCGAAGCGAACTATGCCAAGAATGATGGTAAAACAATTGTGCGGTTTATAGATAAAGATACCTTTGATGTAAACAGTTATAAAAAAGGCTTTGAAGAAGAAAAAAAGCAGCCATCAGCATTTGCACAATTTTTAAATTATAATCTCAATATAGAAATCACCAAAGATGCATCGCTCTCTGTTTTAGTAGACCCTGTAACCGGCGATATGATAAAAGTGCAGGGAGATGCAAAACTCAATGCCGGAGTAGATCCCGGTGGAAACATAGTATTGGCGGGTACTTACGAACTGGATAACGGATATTATGATTTACATTATCAATTTTTGCAACGCAAATTTAACCTTATAAAAGGAAGCACCATAACCTTTACGGGTGCGCCATTAAATGCTGAGGTAAATATAAATGCAGCATATATTGCCAATACCAATTCAAAAGATTTATTGAGTAACGAAATAACAGATGCCAGCCCGGGCCTTGCAAACTCCTTTAACCAAAAAATACCTTATAGGGTGGTATTGAACATTACCGGCCCGCTAAATAAACCAGATATAAAATTTGATATACAGTTGCCGGAAGAAAACAGCAACCTGGTGAGCAGTGACCTGCGTACAACTATTGACAATAAATTACAACAAATAAGAAGCGACCCCGCATCTATAAACAAACAGGTATTTTCTTTACTGCTGCTGGGCAGGTTTACGGGCGAGCAAAGCAGCGATTTTTTTAAAGGCAGCGGTGGCGGGTTTAACGATATTGCAAGGCAGAGCGTAAGCCAGTTCTTATCATCTGCTTTAAATGAAATAGCAGGCGATATTATTAAGGGAGTGGATATTGACCTTAATCTTAATTCTTATAATGATTTTACAAATGGTGGTAATACGCAGCGAACAGATTTAAATGTAGCAGTAAGTAAAAACTTTGCCAATAACAGATTAACCGTTACCGTTGGACAGAGTTTTGGAATACAAGGGCAGGATGCGGCATCTAAAGCAGGCAGTGCCGGCTCAGGTTTTAGGCCAGATATTTCTATAGGGTATAAACTTACACAGGATGGAAAATATTTGTTGCGGGCGTATACAAAAAACCAGTTTGAAGCCACGGTAGATGGGTATGTGGTAGAAACAGGTGTAGCATTTTCTGTAGCTATGGATTATGAAAAGTTCAATGAATTATTCAGAAAAAAGAAAAGTAAAAAATAGAATGAACAAGTTTTTATATACAGGTATTTTTTTAACCTTGCTCGTAACATCCTGCAATGTACAGCGCTATCTGCCACAAGGCGAGCGGTTGTATAAAGGAGCTACAGTGCATGTTACAAGAGATAAAGAAACTACCACACCTGCCAAATCATTAAAAAAAACTATTAAACTTGCTGCACAACCAAGACCAAATAAATTTTTATTGGGCCAGCCATACAAAGTATGGTTTTGGTATAAAATAGGAGAGCCCAAAAAAGAGAAAGGACTTAAAGCTTTTTTGCGAAATAAACTGGGCGAGCCTCCTGTTTTGAGTAGCAGGATAAATGCAATTTCTACGGCAGCAAACATGCAATCGCTGCTGGAAAACATCGGCTATTTTCGCTCTGCAGTTAGTGGCGATACAACCAATACAGGCCGGTATTTTATGAAAGCAGATTATTATGCTACAGTGAACCCACGATATACCCTGGGCAAAGTGGAGTGGGTAAAAGACAGTACAAAACTATTAAAACAGTTACAAAGAGATTCTAAAAAAAGAGGCTTGTTAAAACCCGGCGATCCTTATACCCTAAGCACCATAACAGCAGAAAGAGACCGGCTTGATCTTTTTGTAAAAACAAAAGGATACTACTTTTTTAATCCTGATTATTTAATGGTATATGCAGATAGTACCATTGGCAAGCGAAAAGTAGATATGCTTATTTATTTAAAAAGCAGTACACCAGAAGATGCTAAATATGCTTACAGCATAAACAAAATTACTGTTTTCCCTAACTACTCACTTAATGGATCGCAAGTAGATACTGCCCGTACGGGTGGAAAATATTTTGACGGACTGCTCATAAAAGATACGCTTAAAAAATTTAAGCCACAATTGTTTAGCAGCACCATCACATATCGCCCGGGCAGGTTATACAGCAGCAGGGAGCAAAATACTACCCTTAACCGTTTAATAAACTTGGGAGCATTTAAGTTTGTAAAAAATAAATTTGAAGCCATAAAAGACAGTAGCAGCACCGCTGTGAAAGATGCTGGTAAGTTTGCAATAATGATAGATACGGCTAAAAATACTCCCCAGAAAGATACAGCAGATGTTGTGCATAGGCTTAATGCATTTTATTACCTTACCCCGGCAAGAAAGAAATCTTTACAAGCAGAAATTAATGCATTTACAAAAGAAAATAATTATGTTGGGTCGCAGCTAAGTGTTGGTTTTAGAAACAGAAATGCTTTTGGCGGTGCGGAACAACTTGCAGTAAAAGTATATGGTGGTTTTGAAACTACGTCAGGTAGTGCTGCAGTAAAAAATAATAATTTCAGATTGGGTACAGAAGTATCATTAAAAATTCCAAAGTATGTTATTCCTTTTTTTAAGCCAAAGGAAAACTTTTTTTACCCGCCAAATACCTCTATACTGGTAGGATATGAATGGTTTAGAAAAGATCTTTTTTATACCAAAAATTTATTTCGTACCCAATATGAATTTACCTGGAAACCTAACCCGCAAACACAATTTACAGTAGCACCTATAGCATTAAGTTATTTACAGGCAACGGGTATTACAGATACATTTATAAAGCAGGCGGCACTACAACCGTCTTTGCTCATCAGTGTTTTTTCCGAATCAAATATCGGGTCATTTGCATCATACACGTATAATGCTAACGGTCGTAAAAATAAAAGTAAAATTTATTTTATGGGCAGTGCAGATTTGTCTGGCAATATTGCAGGTTTATTAACTGGCGCAAAAAACTACCGGTCAAAATCAATCTTCGGGGTGCCTTTTGCACAATACGCCAAAATAGATCTGGACTTTCATTACACCAAAAAATTACCCAATAATTTTGATTGGGCAAATCGTATACAAGTTGGTTTGGGTATGCCTTATAACAACTCTAAACTACTGCCCTATGCCAAGCTGTATACTATTGGTGGCAGCAGTTCGATAAGGGGATTTCGTACCCGCACACTGGGCCCGGGCACGTACAGGCCTACGGTTGCAGACCAGCGGTTTTTTCAGGTAATTGGGGGCGATTATAAATTACTATTGAATACTGAATTGCGTATTCCTTTTACCAAACAATTGAGCGGGGCTGTATTTTTAGACGCTGGTAATATTTGGACAAAAGATACCACACTCTTTGGCCCGCTGGGTAAACTTACCAAAGATTTTTATAAACAGCTTGCCATTGCAGGCGGTATAGGATTTAGGTTTGATGCAACAATTCTTTTAATAAGGGCAGATCTTGGGGTGCCTATCAGAACACCATATTTGCCCATAGGCCAGCAGTACGTAATTAGAAATTTTGATTTAAGCAGCCGCACTTACAGAAAAGAAAACCTCGTATTGAACATAGCAATAGGATTGCCTTTTTAAAACAACTTTGGCATGAACGCTCATTTTTTATATAAAAAAGTACATTGAAAAAAGCAACAAAAATTGTACTAATACTAATAGCCATAATCATTGGAACAGGTATAGTGTGGTGGCAGACAAATAAAAAATCTATTGTAAAAAATAAAATTGAAAAGGCTGTAGCAAATGGAACAGATAGTATTTACTATATTCATTACGATAGCAGCAAAATAGACGCAGCAGCGGGCAATGCCACTTTTTATAATGTAGAACTGCAATCTGATAGTATGCAAAAAAAGCTGTATGATAATGATACTACAGCTATTGATGCAATTATCTTTAATGTACGCATAAAGCGAATTGCTATAACCGGCGTAAACATTCCTTCTTTTTTACAAAAAAATAAAATAGAAGCCCATGCTATTGAAATAGAAGAACCGGAAATAAAAATTATAAGAACCGGAAAAAATGAGACAGAACAATTTACCAAAGCTGATACACTTGCTTTATATGAAAAAATAACAGGTAAATTCAAAAGCATACAAGCAGGTTCTATAAAAATAATATCGGGTAATGTTTCTTTAGCAAAGGGAAAAGCAACACCTCATGTTCTTTTATACGGCATCAACATCAGCTTAAATAACTTAAAAATTGATAGTACAAGAAACTATGATAACATTATAAGTTATTTTGTGAAAGATATAGTTGCAAAAGTAAAAAAGGCTACTGTAAAAAATGAGAAGCAGGGCCGCATATTAAATTTTGAAAACGTAGAATACAATGCAGCAGGCAGGTTTTTAAAAGTGCAACAATTTTCGCAAATGAATTTAGCACAAAATAAAAAAACGATAGAACTCAATAACAACAATATTACCGGGCTCTCAACCAACGCATTTATTACAAACCGTCAACTAAAGGCAGATTCTCTTATTACAGATGGTGGCTTGCTTAGTTTGTACCAGGGCAAAAATGACGGCAAGAAAAAACAAACACTAGAAATAGAAAATGATTTTTTTGATGAGGCAGTGGTAAAAAATATACAGATAGGCAGCACTACTATTTCTTTATACAACAAGGCAAAAAAAAATGATGCAGCATTGATTTTAAAAAATGCAAAATTTAATGCCTCAGATATTGATAGTATATACAGTGGTACAAACATTATGCGGCTTATAGGCAGCAGCAAATAGGATTTTAGTGCCGATGCTGTATATTTTTTTACAGCAAATAAAATGTACAAAATTGCAGCAGGTCCTTTTTTGCTGGATAGTAAAAATAGTATTATAAAAATTAAAGAGATTAATCTCACGCCTGTACAATCTCAGGAAACTTTTATAAAAAATTTAAAATTTCAAAAAGATTATTACAACCTGGTATTTAAAAATATTTTATTTACCGGGGCCGATGTAAAAAGATTAATTACAGATAAACAATTAATAGCTTTAAATGCAATTGTAGAACAGGTTATAAAAGTTTTTAACGACAGAACCCTACCGCCGGATACGAGCAGTAAATTAGGAAAATATCCTTACCAGATGTGGTGTCCAAGAGTATATTTGCCGGTGTAAAAGACTGTGTAAAATAACACTATCCAGAAAGAGTTGCCTGGATTTAATGCTGGGGACATAAAAATCCAAAATAAATAGTATGATCAAACAATAAAAAAACGGCCGTAAAGCCGCCCTGCTGATCCTATATTTTATTCTTCTGTATCACTATTATTTGCGAGGTCCTCTTTAAATCTTTTTTCTCCCTCTGTTTCATTGATTTCATTTTTATTTTTACCTTTTCATGGTCTTCATTTACTTCTTACTTCTTATTCTTTTGTTCATCATAAATGCATAAACAAATATTTTTTCTTTAAAACCTGTTTTATCATTTGTCATAAAAATAAAATGTAAAAAATGATAAATAAATTTATTATTTCTTCTTTTTAAACAGGTTATTATAAATTGCCATACTCCAAGCACTTATTTTATCTGTATTATGCAATACGGTATTTGTAGCACCTACTTTAAAAACATTGCTGGCAAGTTTGCCAACAAGGGATGTTGCTTTACCAAACAATAAATTTTTTGCCAGCAGGCCGGCACTCACACCACCGGCTGCTTTTAGCAGGGTAGACTTTAGATCTCCGGGTTCCAGCGCATTGTGTAAAGCACTTTTAATAAGATTTTTTGGCTTATAATGATCTACGGTGCTTTTAAATTGCTCGGTTAAAATATGTTCTTGTATTTTTTTACGCTGTTCCAATTCCGCAATGGCAGTAACGAGGTCTGCAGATGTATTTATTTTCATGATCTAATCGTCTATTTTTTTAATGATGGAATTTGCAACCCGGGCTTTTATAATTGTATTGCGGGTTGCATAAACGATAAAGCCAATGATAATATAAAATGCTGCCAATGCAAAAAAGCCAAAATAATTTTTACCAAGTATTTCCCCTACCCACAATGCAATACCAATATTTAGTAGCGTTATAAAAAAAGATAAAATAACACCCAGTATAATTTTAGATGCAATAGAAGAGACTACTTCCGATACTTTTCTTATAGCCTTTAATTTTCCAAGTTCAATTCTTGTTTCCGCATAATCTTTTGTTCTTTCAAACAGCGATTCAATTGCATTCTTTTGTTGTTCTTTTTCCATGTGCAGCATTTTATTTATCGCCGGCAAAATAAATAATCAAATAAATAATTAAGCAAAATTCTTTTTGGTATCGTCTTTAAACTCCCCTGCTTTTTCTTTAAAATCCTGTGCGGTATTTTTTCCTTTGTTAATAAGATCTGTAGCTTCTCCGCGAATGTTATGATATTTTTCCTGTAGTGCTTCTCCCAACTCATTAAATTTATTTTTTACGGTATCGCTTACATCACCACTTTTTTTGGCTATTTTTTTCCTTGTTTCTTTGCCCCTGTCTGGTGCGAATAGTATTCCTAATGCCGCACCTACTGCTGCTCCTATTACTACGCCTGTTACTAGTTTCTTGCTCATAATTGTAAATTTAAAATTGTTTTTTAAAGGTGTTTTTAACCACTAACTAATATCTAAAATACTGCCAATACTTCAACCTTATGCAATTATTTTAAAAATGTAATAAACGCTTCATTTCGAGTAGTATTTTCCCCGAAAAAAATTGTTACTTTTCATTTAAACCTTGTTTCTACAATAATTAGTACCATAATGTAATGAAATGATGATTGGCATAAAAATGTCTTTATAGTTATAGTAAAATTTAAGAATCTCTTTCAGATAATATTATTTTAAATATAATAGATTTAGTCAAAATTTTAATAAATAAGAAAGTAAATATGGAAAACGGAGAACAACTGGAAAAATTTAAAGAATTGGTAAATGAAATTGATACCTGTATGATGGTTACCAAAACTGCAGAAGGAAAGTTAGCTGCGAGGCCTATGAGTAACGCAAAAGTGGATGACGACGGAAGCATTTGGTTTTTTACAAATGAGTTTTCTGGTAAGGTAGAAGAGATATCTCATAAAAATGAAATTTTTCTAACCTATGCTTCTCCTTCTAAGAATTCTTATTTATCCTTCAATGCTATTGCATCATTAAATGATGATAAAGAAAAAATTAAAGCATTATGGTCTCCTGCAATGAAGGCATGGTTTCCGAATGGTGTAGATGATCCTAAAATTTTATTGATAAAAGCAGATCCTCAGGAAGCAGAATATTGGGACGGAAGTTCCAACAAAATTACTGTTCTTTTTGCAATGGTTAAAGCAGCCATCACAGGTAAATATACCGATGGTGAGCATGGTACATTAACAGTTTAAAATTTTATTATGAACCTCACATCAGGATATCCCTTTTGGCTGGTAAGGCATGGTTTACCATTTGACTATACCAAATTGCAAAAAGATGTAAAAACAGAAGTTGTAATCATGGGCGGCGGTATATCTGGTGCACTGGTATCTTACTATCTTACACAAGCCGGTATAGAAAATATTGTGGTAGATGCTCGTACAATAGGCCTTGGAAGTACATGTGCCAGTACGGCTTTGCTGCAATACGAAATAGATACACCCCTTTGCGAGCTACAGCATAAAGTGGGTTTATACGATGCAGTAAGGGCATACCGCCTGTGCGACCAATCTATTAATACACTGGAAACAATAGCACAAAAAATAAAATTTGAAGAATTTGAAAGACGAGAAAGTTTATATTATGCTGCTGTAAAAAAAGATGTAAAATTTTTAGAGGAAGAGTTTCAAATAAGAAAAAAACATGGTTTTGATGTAACGCTATTAGAAGAAGATGGGGTATTAAATAAATTTGGTTTTAATGCACCAAATGCCATATTATCTGCGCAGGCTGCACAAACAAATGCTTATTCTTTTGCACACGCCCTGCATCAGTTTTCTATAAAAAAAGGTACAAAAGTGTATGATAAAACTAGCATAAAAAAAATAACACATAAAAAAGAGGGAGTTACCCTTAATACTGATGATGGATATACCATTGCAGCAAAAAAGCTAGTGTATGCCACAGGTTATGAATCTGTAAAATACATTGATAAAAAAATAGTAGATCTTAACAGTACATTTGTTGTTACCAGCGAGCAGGGAAATGATGAGGATGTTCCTTTTAAAAATAAAACAATTTTATGGAGTACCGCCGATCCTTATTTATATATGAGAACTACTCCGGATAACCGCCTCCTCATTGGCGGGAGAGATGAACCTTTTAGCGATGCTGCAAAAAGAGACAGCTTATTACCGGAAAAAGCACATGATCTGGTAAAAGATTTTAAAAAATTATATCCTCATATTCCATTTAAACCAGAGTTTAGCTGGTGTGGTACTTTTGGTTCTACTATAGATGGATTGCCCTTTATAGGAGAATATAAAAAACTACCTAACAGTTATTTTGCTCTTGGCTTTGGTGGCAATGGTATCACTTTTAGCCTTATTGCTGCAGAAATATTGAAAGATATTATTACAGGCAAAAAAAATAACGATATTGAATTATTTTCTTTAGACAGAGTATAAATATTACATCACAAATCAACCTATTTTCATTATGAAAAAAATAGTATCCTTACTTATGGTATGCATAATGCTTATCGTTTCTTTTAGCAGTTGCCAAGCCATTGGCAGCATATTTAAAGCCGGATTATGGACTGGAGTAATAGGCATAGCCATTGTTGTTTTTATTATTCTTTATTTTATTGGCCGGTCAAGAAAATAATACATTTAATCTCACAACAAAAGAGGTCAGAATTTTTCTGAGCTCTTTTGTATAAAATAAAAAACCTGAGTTCTATTATTTGTAAAACGACAATTTTACTAACATGGCAAATGCTCAACATCTGCCTATTTATCAACTATATTGTTTTAAAGAAAGTTTGGTAAGACTGAATATTTCATTAACCCTACTTTTATAAATATCATTGCTGTTATATTCTTTTAAAAAGATAAAAGATTTTTTCATAGCCAGTTTTATAAACCATGAAGCTCCAAGGTCTGTTTCTTTAGTAAAATTATGCTCTGATGGTAAGTCTAAAAAAATGCTTCTTAATATTGCTTCAGCTTGATTTTTTTCTTTTACAATGTTTAATATACAACCATACATTACCGCTGCATATTTGTCATAAATACTTTCAAAATAAGATGCTTTGTAAATATTTTTCATAATAAGATTAATAGCTCGTAAACCTGGCTATATTAAGCGCACGCACTTTTAAAAATGCATATTTTAATGCACTCATCTGGTATACCATAATTTCTTTAAGACTTTGATAAGGTATATATTCTAAAATAAGATCATTGTAAGCTTTTAAAATACTATGCTCATGGTTGGTGCAAATGTTTAGTATCTCCTTTCCATTTCCTTCCTCTTCTATTAGTTCATCCTCTTCTTTTAAAATACTCACTTTATCAATTTCAAATAGAAGGCCAAGTGTTTTTAATTGCTGTTTTATTTCCCCTGCAAAAAAATTACTATCTGCAGATAAACTATTTAGTGCAGTTCTCAATGGTGATTCATCTATTTCATCAGCTACCTGTTCAAAATCTGCTTTAGATTTTTTCAAAAATAAAACAAGGTTATAAAATTTATCCAGTAGATTTTTATTAAGGATATCCATAATCTTTATTTTTATCAGATGATAGCATATAAAATCAAAAGCGGGAACAATTGCCACAATCCGGGGAAAATTATACCAGAGATTCTACAGCTTTATAAATTACATCACTTGTAAAAGGTTTTCCAATAAAAAGATCAGCGCCATTGAGCATTGCCATTGCTCTGTCATCCGCAGAGTCATGGGCAGTAATCATTACTATTTTACTGGCAGGATAGTTTTTCTTTATAAAATCCAGGTAATTCATACCTAAACCGTCAGGAAGATGATTATCCAGAAAAATTATTCCGGGATTGTCTGTTTTAAGTGCAGCAGTAGCATCAGACAAACAATTTACAAAAGCTGTATCCAAATTTTTATTTTTCAGCAACCGGCTTAATAGATAACAAATATCTGTTTCATCATCTATAATAAGCGCTTTCAATATTGTTTCATTTAAAATTTTATCGTAATTCATTTTATTTCGGATTTCGGGTACAAATAAAAATTCAATTTTGCAGCCAATGAATTTTATAATGAATTGATTATTTGTATCTAAACCGAAATCTGTGTTAAAATATAGACTCTTACGTAAAATTACAAGCTAAAATTGTGCGAGAAAACGAGATATTATAATTTGAAAATTTTTCTTAAAATGTTACAAACTTTATATTACTGGCCTTAGATTTTTTTTAATGGTTTGTTAATGAGGAATTTTTTTCAGAATTATTGAGGAAATTATTACATGGTACAATTATAGAATAGAGAGAGAAACAAACATTACATGAAAAAAAAAATAATTAATTTTTTTAGATTTAATAAACAGGTGCTGATAGAATTTGCTGGAGCAAATGTTCTTAAATATAGCGCTTCTCTTGCATATTACACTGTTTTATCTATAGCACCACTATTGGTAATATTGCTTACGGTTACTGGTTTTTTCTTTGGCAAAGAAGCAATAAAGGGTGAACTGTATCCTGAAATAAATAGTATGGTAGGCAGTGAAGCGGCTTTGCAAATTCAAAACTCTATTAAAAATATAAAACTTAGTGGCAATAATATTTTTGCAACTATTACGGGCATAATCGTATTGATATTGGGGGCAACGGGCATTTTTGGGGAAATACAAGATTCGCTTAATAAAATATGGGGATTAAAAATTAAATCTAAAAAGGCTTGGTGGAAAGTGCTCGTGGACAGGCTTATTTCGTTTTCCCTCATACTAAGCCTGGGTTTTGTGCTTGTGGTATCTCTTGTACTTAATGCCGTTGCTGCGGCCATAAGCACAAAAATTATTGCACTTATTCCGGCATTGGGTGGCACACTGCTGGTTTTAATAGATGTGGTAATTTCGCTTACTATCACAACTATTTTGTTTGCAACAATTTTTAAAATTTTACCAGATGCAAGAATAAAATGGAAAGATGTGTTTACAGGAGCACTTATTACTGCCTGCCTTTTTTTACTAGGTAAATATGCTATAGGATATTATTTGGGCAAAAGTAATGTAGGTAATATTTATGGTGCCGCTGGCTCTATAATGATTTTAATGATATGGGTATATTACAGCTCTGCAATATTGTACCTTGGTGCAGTATTTACAAAAGTGTATGCAACCAACTTTGGTGGAAAAATATATCCTAACGATTTTTCTGTATGGATAAAAATAGAAGAAATACCCGTGGAAAAAATACAGTTAAAAGATGAAGAAACAACGCTCATAAAATAATTATAATTATTTATACTTACTGCAATAGTAAAAATAAAAAGATAGTTTATAACAAAACGAAATAGTGTAACAAAGCCAATAGAATATTTAAAAATGATTTTAACGCTTAAAAACAATTTATGTCTCAATTAAAAAAGAAAATACTTATTATAGACGATGACCTGGATATGTGTTTACTGCTAAGTAAATTTCTTTCCCGCAATGGCTATGATGTAAATACAGCACATACCGGGGCTAAAGGCATAGCCAAGTTTAAAGAAGATAATTACGATATTGTTATTTGCGATTTTCGCCTTGGCGATAAAGATGGCAGGGATATACTTCAGGAAATAAAATCTATTACGCCCACTGTTATTTTTCTTATTATAACCGGCTATTCCGATATTAAAATAGCGGTAGATGTTATAAAAATGGGTGCCTTCGATTATATAACAAAACCGTTAATACCGGATGAAGTTTTAACGGTACTTAATAATGCACTGAACCAGCCGGCAGAGGCACACTTGCCTGTAAATTATAATCAAATTGATACTACAGCTGCCGATAATAAAATGAAAGGTAAAACAGCTGTGGCAAAAAGCTATACTGGCACCGAAGAATTTTTAGTAGGAGAAGCGGGTACTACAAAAGATTTATATAAGCAGATAGAGATTGTAGCACCCACTAACTACAGCATTATTTTGTATGGGGAAAGTGGTACCGGTAAAGAAGTAATTGCAAAAACAATACATGGCATGAGTAACCGTGCAGGCAAGCCTTTTATCGCAATGGATTGTGGTACGCTCTCCAAAGAATTATCGGGCAGCGAATTATTTGGCCACATGAAAGGCGCATTTACAGGCGCTTTGGCAGATAAGGAGGGCCATTTTGAACTGGCAAATGGTGGTACTTTATTTTTAGATGAGGTAGCTAATCTTACGTACGAAATACAAGCATCGCTGCTGCGGGTAATACAGGAGCGAAAATTTAAAAGGGTAGGTGGCAATAAAGAAATGCCGGTAGATGTAAGAATTATTGTAGCATCTAACGAAAACCTGCAGGATGCTTACCGCAAAGGAAAATTTAGGGAAGATCTCTACCACCGTTTTAATGAATTTTCTATAAACCTGCCGCCGCTGCGGGATCGTAAAAAAGATATACCGCTCTTTGCAGATTTTTTTCTGCAAAAAGCAAAACATGAATTGAGCCGGGATATTGAAGGCTTTGAAGATGACGTAATGCAAATGTTTATAAATTACTCCTGGCCAGGAAACCTCAGGGAGTTTAGAAATGTAGTCCGGCGCTCGGTATTACTTACACAAACCGGAAGAGTAAATGCTAAAACACTGCCTTGGGAAATAACAAATTCATCAGCATCTCTTGGTGCTACACCACCAGCATTCTCTCATAAAAATACAGAAGAAGAGCAGTATGAAAGGCAATATATACCAGCCTTTGCACCGCCAACACCCTTAAAAGAATACGACCTTAAAGATGCAGCATCCAGGGCAGAATATGAAGCCATAATGCAGGTACTGAAACAAGTAAATTTTAATAAAACAAAAGCAGCAGAAATTTTAAAAATAGATCGTAAAACGCTTTATAATAAGATTAAGGGCTTTGAGGAATCTAACCATTAAAACTGTACGGTGAAGTTGAGCAAACCAATGCCGACGGAGGCTTTAAGCCCCGTCGGTGGTAGATAAAGTTGTTATTTTTTAACCGGTATAAAGGGGTTTAGCCACTATGAGATTGCGATAAGGGTAAAATTTGGTATACAGGAATCTAAATAAAATAGTGATTTATTTATTCGAATTTTTAAAAAATCTGCTACATGTTTTTATCTCTTTTTTTATCCGCAGCCTCCTGAGACTCCTGCCCGGTAAAAGCAGTTTCAATTTTGTGCATAATGGTAGAAACAGGGCCTTCCATTTTATTAGTTCTGTCATCCAGGGTATTATCATCCAATAATAATCCTGCTCTTAGTTGTGCTGGTAAATAAGGTAAAATGTTATCCCGCTGCGAGCCTGCAATATCCCGTATAGATTTTTTTGTATCGGCACCACTTGCATTTTCCCGCAGTACTTTAGCAGCTTCTGCCGCCACCATATTAAAATGGGTTTGTACAAAATCTTCTGTAGTACCCGAGTATGCAGCAAGCCTCTCTTTCATTTCTCCTCCGTTTTTTCCAAACATCAGCGCTATCCAGTCCGGGTGAGATTGCCCATCTATTAAAAAATTTAAACCTTCTTCAGACCGTACACTATCATATATGCCTGCAAGCGCCGTAGGCACAAGCGCCTGCATAAGTTTACTCTCCCTTTCTTTGTCTGTTTTTAGTTCTACTTGCTGCGTTACAGGGTCTACTTTTATAAGTGGCGATAAGCCAAGTTTTTCACTTACTTTTTCTAAAAGATTAATTGCCATCAGTTTTAAATTTTAATGAGAAATATTTTTTAATAAATTCATAAAATCATGCCATATTAATTGGTATAAAAATTGGCTTATGCAACATATCTTTTAATATATTAAAATTAAATTATGGCCACACACAACGATATGACAACCTTGAGTACCGTTTTGGAAAAACTGCGTATAAGAAAGCAGGATACAGAGTTTGGGTGGGATGCAAAGAAAAAAGCATTTACTTCGGGCGGCAAGTTTTACCAGCCGGCAGAATTGGTTATTATAAAAACATATCGTTTCGAAGGCGACTCTGACCCATCGGATAATTCTATTTTATCATTAATAGAAGCCAATGATGGCACGGTAGGTTATACACTTGATGCGTATGGAGTATACAGTAATAATGAAGGAGAAGGGCATGATGATTTTATAAGAAAAATACCCGTACAGGAGCGTACAGAACAACAAATATTCGGGGAATAAATAATAATTTTTAAGAAATTACAAATGCTCTGTAAATTTTTGCAGGGCGTTTTTATTTTGAAATACAAACACACTATTTCTTAAAACCGAATTTTTTATTTTTAAAATCTATTATAATAGTATTATTCCAGAACAATGCATTTCCTGTCACGCCATCAAGCTTTTTACTTATCCCTAAACCGCTGTAATTAGAATAAACCTTTACATTACAAAACTTTTTTCCTGCAATTTCAAAGCTATCTGTTATCATTCGTCCTGTTACGTTATGTAGTTTGCTCCAGCTGGATATAGTAATGGTATCGGTAATGGGATTGCTGCTAAATTTAGCTTCATTTTTTACAGGGGTGATGATAGGGAATATGCTGGAACCATTGTCAAAGCCTATATCCAGCGTTTTTCCATTAATTTTCATGGGCAATATTGCCATTCCATTTTCTTCCATTTTTACATCTATAAAATCTGTTTTAATGGAGGAGGGCAGTGTATCCAATATGGTAAATTGCTGGTTGGGATAATCAATTACTAATATTTTTTGTTGAAACAAATCTGCTCCTATTGTACCAATGTGTACCGAAGCACTGCTGTCAATTTCCTTTTTAGAGAGCACATCGCCATAATTTTTCCACACAAAAAAATTGCTATTGTAAATTGTATAGTTGCCCATGGTAAGACTTGTATTTTTTATAACCGCAAACCTGTTCCAAAATTCAATAGGGTTTTTAATGTTGTTTTTTATCTCTGGGTTTGCTTTGTAAATGGACAGTAAGTTCTTTTCGTAAATCATGGTCATGTAGGAGCTAAGATCAAACTGAAAATTAACGGCTTTAGGTATTCCTTCTATTTTTACGGGAATCAGCATTGTTGTTCTCTCTACATATTTATTGCCCAGGCTGTCGTTTCCCCATTCAAACTTTATCCAGCTAATTTCATTATTTGCTTTTGTTAACTTTATATTCCAATGACCCAGTTTTGTTTTGTAAGAAAAGTATCCGTAGCCCAGCACTAGGCCTGCAATTAAAATAAGGATGCCGGTAATTTTTAAAAAATTTTTCATTTGCAATAATTGTTTTGGTATAAAAGATAAAACTACCTGCCTCAAAAAGTTACAAAAAACAGGCAGGTTTTTACAGGTAAAAATAGTAAACGGCTGCAAGCCAAAAAGGTTACAATTTGCAAGATGATACCTTTAAAGTATAACAAATATGATACCTCTAAAATAAAAATTGCAATAAGCACAGATTTACAAAACGAGGTATAATAACAGTTTTTATTAGACAAAAACCCTCCGTTTTCTGCGGAGGGTTTCAAAAAGAAATTATTCAATATAAATTTTATTTTACCAATTTCAATTCGTCAATAATATTTTTAGCACCACCCAGTTTATCTATGCACCAAAGTACATAGCGTACATCTACATTTATGGTGCGGTTAAGGTCTTTATCAAAAGCTATTTTATGGCTTAGCGCTTCATAATTACCATCAAAAGCAAGACCGATAAGATTTCCGTTTGCATCTATAACAGGGGAGCCGCTGTTGCCACCTGTAATGTCGTTAGTAGTTATAAAGCCAATTACCAAGTCGCCACGGGCTTTATCTATATATTGCCCAAAATCTTTTTTCTGTAAGAGTTCTATTTGTTTTGCAGGCAGGTCAAATTCGTAATCGCCTGCTACGTATTTTTCTAATATACCTTTACTTGTTGTTACAAAATCATAATGTTTAGCATCGCCAGGGTTATAACTTTTTACATTGCCATAACTCACCCGCATGCTAAAGTTTGCATCGGGATACATTTTAGCTGCAGCCGCAGTATCTTTTTCTCTTATAGCTTTTAAATATGCCCGGCCCAGTTCGTTGTTTTTTGTAATAAACGCAGTGTATAGCGGAGCATATTTTATGTTGTAACTTTTTACAAAAGACGCCGCATAATCAAATGCAGGATCTCCTTGAAGGGTAAGCGCATCGGGATTTGCTTTAAAGGCCGCCCATTTTGCCTCATCCAGCACAAGCGATTTTGCAAATAGATTTGCCGCCCACTTTTTGTAGGTAAACTCATCATTAAGGTCGCCAAAAGCCGCTTTCATTTTTTCGTAAAAACCAATGGGGTGCTGGCTTTTATCTACATCTGTATAAAACATCATTGCTGCTGCTGCCACTATTTTTTCATCACTTTTTCTGTCTTCACTTTCTAAAAATATTTTTCTGGCAGCATCTGATGCAGTTATTGCTTTGGTTACATCCGCAGTGGTCATTCCTGTTTTTAGCAGTGCTGCTTCTACCGCCTGAAGCTGCGATGCAAATGATGCAAGCGGCGAGCCTATAACTCCTTCAACGAGATACTGGCGCTGTTTGCTGTAAGGCGTCCATGCGGCGTAGTTTGCAGCATAATCTGTAAGTATATTTTCATACTCTGGCTTTCCCTTTGCCCAGGCAGCAAATGTATTTTCATATCCCTGCTTTTGCTCGTAAGTTTTAAATTTTAAGAGTTGTTTTGTTTCTCCATCAAAAAATTTCCAGTAGTTAGCTATACCTGCATAGTTGCTGGCAAGTTTTAGCTTTACCGCCGGGTCTTTTATCATTTGCTCATGCATATATTTTAAACGCATATCCCGTAAGCCCACCAGCGATGGGTTTTCTACTTCGTTCTTCAATTTTATTCCATAGCTCGTTTCATACCTGTTTGTGCTACCAGGGTATCCGTATATCATAGCATAATCACCATCTTTTATACCTTTAATGCTTACGGGTAAAAATGCTTTTGGTTTAAGCGGTATGTTTGCTGTGCTATAGTCTGCGGGCTTTCCGTCTGCAGTGCCATATACCCGAAAAATAGAAAAATCTCCGGTATGTCTTGGCCACTCCCAGTTATCTGTATCGCCGCCAAATTTCCCTACACTTTCCGGCGGGGCACCTACCAGGCGAATATCTCTGTAAGTTTTGTACACGTACATAATGTATTGGTTGCCTTTAAACATGCTGTACACACGCCCGGTAAGCCCATTTTCTTTATCAGCTACTTTATCGGTAATGGCCTTAAAAACATCAGGAAGTTTTTTTGTGCGGTCTGCCCAGTTTAATCCTTTTAAAGAATCTTCCACCTCTTTGGTTACTTCTACAATTCTGTCTAAAAATTGCACGGTAAGTTTACTTTGTATTTCCTGCCCCATATTGTATGCATAAAACCCATCCCGCAAGTAATTGTGTTCTACAGAACTTGCATTGGCAATAGCATCATAACCGCAATGGTGGTTGGTAAATATTAATCCTTTATCACTTACAATTTCGCCGGTGCAGCCACCGCCAAATATAAGTATAGCATCTTTTAAAGACGATTTGTTTATAGAATACAATTGCTCTTTGGTAAGTTTTAATCCTTTTTTTACCATGTCGTTATATACCTGCTGCCCCAGCAGCATAGGCAGCCACATACCCTCATCTGCACGAGCCTGTAACAGGCTTGCAACCAGCACAAGCGAAAAAAATATCTTCTTCATTATCTATGTTTTTTTGAAATACGAATGTAAGGCATTTAAGGTTTTATTAAAGAGGTGGAAGAGAATATTTGGCCGGGAAAATAAAGAGAAAAAAAGTATAAAAGAAGAAGTATAAAGGAATAATATAAAAGAAGAAAACTGCCTAAAAGAATAAAAAGAAAGGCAAAAAAACTAAATCATTAAAAGAAAAAAACAAACGATGTTACAAGGAATGCCGCCAATAATTTACCTTACACAAAACAAATTATGTTTTAAAATTTAATAACGACTAGTCTTTTTTCACCTGCAGGCACTATCCAGTCTGGTCCGGTTTCTAAAAGCTGCAGTGCTATAGGTTCACAGGCTTCGCAGGTGCTTTTTTTAACAGTTATATTTTCCGGACGCTTGTTTTTATTTACAAAAAATTCCAGCATTACTTCTCCCTTTAATTTGTTACCCTGTTCATCAAACAACGGCGCAATATAGTTTTTTAAATAAAGATAAAACTGCTCTTCATTTACTACAGATTTGATATTTGCCTGCTGGTTATTTTGAACATTTACGCCAGATGCTTTTCCGTTTAAGGCATTGTTTGCATTGGTTTGCGTTTGGGTATTGGAAATATTTCTTTTTTTACGGGTGCCATAACCCGTTACTACAACCTCACTCAATTCCTTTTCTGTTTTATTTAATGCAATTCCTTTATCCTCCTCTTTTTTAAGATTAAATTTTTTAGATTCATACCCCACTGCCGATGCTGTGGCATTTACAATACTGTCTTTAGATTTGTAGTAAAAACGTCCATCAGCATCAGTGGAAGTTCCTTTGTTTGTATTGGTTTCTTTAATACTGGCAAAGGGTACAGGCGCACCTTTACTATCAACAATCTTTCCTTTAAATTCATTAGCCAATAGTGCCTGGGTATCTCTTTTAATAACAACGGGTGCGGCACTTACAGCATCATTACTATTGCCAGAAGGTGCTGCCACAGGGCTTTCCATGCTTTGCGGGGGCATAGTAGCGGTAGCTGCTTCTGGCATGCTTGTTTTGGGAACAGTAAATTCTTTTTCTTTTATAGTGTAAGTAGATGCCTGGTCTGTGGTAATAAATTTGTTATTGGCAATAGTAGTATCATATTTTAATGTAACAGTAGTATCTACCATTATCTTTTTCTTCCCATCTTCATTTTTTGCCAGAGTTACAGGCGTAGTATTATCATTTGCGCTATAAAAAAAATAACCCGTTCCGGCAACAATTACCAGCACAGCAGCAATACGCAACCAGCCATTATTTACCAAAGCAGTAAGTGAAAAATAATTTTTCTTATTTTCTTGTTTTCTTATTTTATCTTTTAAAATTTCCAGATCTTTTTCGGGAGTGGTTGTATGGGCATAACCTTCCAGCGCATCTGCAAGAAAAAGATCTTCCAGTGCAGCTTTTTCCAGTACGTGCATTTCATTTGCAGGCATGGTACCTGCATGGTATTGTGCAAAATCTGCTGCGTTGTATATGTTCTTTTTTTCTTTCATTATTATGCTTTTTGCAAAGCCTGTTTTTCCATACAATTTTTTAAATTTCTTCTGCCGTTTTGTATAAAACTCCTTACTGTATTTATATCTGCTGCTGTGCTGTGAGCTATTTCTTTATAACATTTTTGCTGCAGGTAAAATAATTGTATTACTAGTTTTTGTGCATCCGGCAGTTGTTCAATACATTTTTCCATACTGTTTAAATTCTCTTCTTTATCCATCACAGTCTCCAGATGCATATTTTCAGTTAAATACACAACATCAATAGCTGTTTTAACAGGCTGGCTTTTACTGCTGCGTATTTTCATGAGACAATGGTTTTTTGCCAATTGGTATAGCCATGCCTTAAAATGATCTATCTCATACTTTTTTACTTTGGTAATAAGCTCTTCAAAAATATTGATGACTGCATCTTTTGCATCATCATTATTCTTTAAATATTTGAGGCATACGCCATACAGCAAATCCATATACCGCTGGTATAGCATACCGAGAGCTTGCATACTCCCTGTACTTTTATAGTGCTGCAAAAGCTCAGCATCACTTTGCCCCGACTGTATATTTTTTACAAATGCCAATACAATAATATTATTTTAAAAAATAAATATCTCATAAAAAAAGCCGCTTTTGCAAGCGACCTTTATGTTTTTGTACAGGGTAATTTAATTGGTTACCAATACGCCTGTTGCTATAAATTCTATTTCGCTTTTAGGCGATGTTATTTTTTCAATCTCTTCTTTACTTTTTCCTGCATCTTCAGCATAATGCCGCAGCATTTCTACAGAAGTAAGGGTATTAGTAGCAGTACCCTGAAGCACAACATCTTTGCCCACAATATTTTGCGGCATAAAAAATTTATAGTCTTTAAAGCGTATCATTATGCCTTCGCCATCCGTTTGTGCAAGTTTCATCCAGCATCCCTTTTTTTCGCATACACTTATTATTGTTCCTTTTACTTTACCGGTATATTTTGCTGCGGTGGCCAGTTTTTCTTCCAGGGTATTCACTTCTATAGCAGCTTTATCTTTAATTACAACACCATAAGTTGCTCCTTTTACAGCCAATTTTGGCTGTGCAAACAAAAAACTTGAAAATAGGGTGAAAACACCCCCCATTAATAATTTCATAAGTCATAATTTTATTATAGTATAAAAATAGTGTGATTATTTTAAAAACTACCACTTTAGGGTATAGTAAATATAAAAAAGGAACATTCTCTTTGTACAACTTTAGACCGTACCAAATCTATTTAAACTTTTCTCATGCTTGAACAATGTCCCGTCCTGATTCCTCAGGAGGGGATTTTTTAATACAACAGTTTTTGTTTACTGTAAACAATTTGAAAAGAGATAAATAATAAACTAAAAAAATTATCAAAAAATACTAATATAGTTAGTGTTAATAAAATATAATTATTAACTTTGATGCAGAAATTATATTTACATCGCTTAACGCAGATACAACAATTAAAAACAAAACACATGAGTAATGCAGAAAAATTAAAAGCCCTTAAACTTACAATGGATAAAATTGATAAGGATTATGGCAAAGGGTCAGTAATGATGATGGGAGATAAAGCAGTAGTAGAACAGGAAGTTATTTCTACAGGCTCGCTGGGGCTGGATGTAGCACTGGGTATTGGGGGTTTACCCAAAGGAAGAATTATAGAAATTTATGGTCCGGAATCGTCTGGTAAAACAACCTTAGCCATACACGTAATTGCCGAGGCGCAAAAAAAAGGTGGTATGTGTGCATTTATAGATGCCGAGCATGCATTTGATAGTGGATATGCCCAAAAGCTGGGTGTTGATATTGATAATTTATTGATCTCTCAGCCAGATTACGGAGAGCAAGCACTCGAAATTGCAGACAGGCTTATTTTATCCGGGGCTTTAGATGTTGTAGTAATAGATTCTGTAGCAGCACTGGTACCAAAAAGCGAACTGGAAGGAGAAATGGGGGATAGTAAAATGGGTTTACATGCAAGGTTGATGAGCCAGGCGCTTAGAAAACTTACTGGTACTATTAATAAAACGGGTACCGTTTGTATTTTCATAAATCAGCTAAGGGAAAAAATAGGGGTAATGTTTGGTAACCCGGAAACTACCACTGGTGGTAATGCTTTAAAATTCTATGCATCTGTGCGGCTGGATATTCGCAGGCTGGCGCAAATAAAAGACGGGGATGATATTTTGGGTAATCACATAAAAGTGAAAGTGGTAAAAAATAAAGTAGCGCCACCTTTTCGCCTTGCAGAGTTTGATATTATTTATGGTGAAGGAATTTCTAAAGCCGGAGAAATAATAGACATGGGAGTAGAGCTGGGTATTGTACAAAAAAGTGGAAGCTGGTTTAGCTACAACGGCGATAAACTGGGGCAGGGAAGAGAATCTGTAAAACAATTAATAATAGACAACCCTGCCATGGCAGATGAAATAGAAGTAAAAATAAGAGAAAAAATTAAAGAGAATAAGGGAGAAGGTGTACCCGTAGGGGAACCGGAATAAAATAGGTTTTGGTTGGGTTAGTAAGTAATGAGCCGTCTTTTTTTAAAAGGCGGCTTTTTTGCGGGTAAAGCGTAGTTATAAGGTAAGTCACACATGTTATAATGTGATAAAAGATTTTGTTTAGTAAAAGAGTTACTGGTTTTTACTTTTAGAAAATGAGTAACAAAAATCAACATTACGACCGATTAAAAAGTACTTTTTATTTATTTTACCAAGCTAAAATGGCTGTGGCATTATTTGGAATTAACCCGACAGTATTTAAAAGTTGTTTGAATTATACTAATTTGCTTAAATAATTCCGATTATATATCTTTGAGTAACCAAACATATACTTATGTCTTACTCAATAGATCTAACAAACGAAGAAGTGGTAACATTAAAAAGACTCCGCCGTACAGAGCAAGATGGCAAAAT
>JANXXM010000162.1 GCA_025350645.1 Ferruginibacter sp. | reverse complement strand
ACAAAACGATTAGAATCCTTTACCTTGTTGTTGTTCCATTGAAAGAGCAAACCACAATTCTTACATTTATATCGTTGTTTTTGGTTACGAACGCCCCAGTTAATAACATCATTACTTCCGCAGCCCCAGCATGATTTTTTTATCATAATAATAAAATTGAAAAGGGTTTCAATTTAGTCAATTGAAACCCTTTTCCAATATGCTTTTTAAAAGTTTTTACCAACCATTTTTGACTACATTGTCTTTTAATAACTTAGTAAGTTTATACTCCAGTGCTGCACCACGCAGGTTTTTACCTACCAGTTTACCATCAGGGTCTAATAATAAATTTTGGGGAATACTTTGAATACCGAATTGTTTTGCAATGGCATTATTCCAAAATTGCAGGTCACTTACATGCGTCCATTCCAGGCCATCTGCAGTTATAGCGTCCAGCCAGGGCTGCTTTGTACGATCCAGCGAAACACCCAGCACCGTAAAATTTTTATTTTTAAATTTTGTATAAGTATTTACTACATTAGGATTTTCTGCACGGCATGGACCGCACCAGCTCGCCCAAAAATCTACCAGCACATACTTTCCTTTAAATGAGGCAAGACTTATTTCTTTTCCTGCTGTATCTGCCTGCGAAAAATCCGCCACTTTTTGCCCGTAAGCAGCTTTTTTATTTTCCTCAACCTGCTGTGCAATAAAATTTGCCATGGCAGTTTTTTTTACGGGCTCTGCAAGTGCATTGTACATTTCTTCGAGCTTTGCATAATCGCCGGTTATTTGATTACTTCTAAAAATGGCAAGTGGTGCTATAAAAGATGCTTTATGTGCGCTAACAAAATTTTCTAAAGTGCTGGCGGCTTCATCCATATATTTTACATCGTACCTTCCTTTGCCCGCAAGTAATTCTTCGTATGGCTTTGCAACTTTTGTAAATGCTACAAAATCTTCTTGGCTACTGCTGCCTTTTATTTCCGCCGCTTCCAGTGCATCTTTTTGTGCTGTTATATTTATTTCGCTGTTATCTGCAAAGATGGTAATAAAAGGCGGCTGACCATTTATGCCTATCAATTTAAAATCTGGAGAAGATAATTTTCCGGTAAAAGAAAATTTACCTTTTTGAGAAACAACCGTTTGCTCTGCTGCACCCGTACTGCCATTCAGCATTTGCACAGATGTTCCATCTGCAAGGCCTTTTATATTTCCTTTGATAATAAACCCATCTGCAGGCTTTGCAGCTTCATTGTTTTTTGCGGAAGTTGTTTTGGCAACAACTAATTTCTTCTTTGTTATGGGTACTTTTTTTTGTGCAAACAATGCAGTGGGCAAGGCAAGAAAAATAAACAAATACTTTTTCATACTAAAAATTTATGCGGCAAGATAATTTTGTTTTTACAATTATCATTACCATTTAGAGAAACGATAAACCAATGGTTTTACAAAAGCAGAAAATTAACTTTTTATACCGGGCAAAAAAAGTATCATTTTTAAAAAACTGCTTAAATTAGTTTTTTTGACCAACTGAGGCGGTTGCAATGATCACTATCCTTTTTCAACATTCTTTTCCTTTCTCAATCAGCTTCTTAACCTTTTATATTTTTTACAAATTTTTCCGTTGTTGCCACTTCATCATCTACATGGGCAATAGCTTTTATGTATGCACTGCCTACTACGGCACCACTTGCATATTTGCAAACAGTATCAAAATCATCTGCATTATTTATACCAAAGCCAATGAGTAAAGGATTTTTTAATTTCATAAATTGCAGTTTTGCAAAATAACCTACTTTATCATTCATAGATGCGCTGCCGCCCGTTGTAGCAGAAGATGATACTGCATATAAAAATCCTGAACTTAGTTTATCTGCCTGCCTTATTCTTGCTTCACTGGTTTGCGGCGTTATTAAAAATATAAAAGACAATCCATTTTTTTCGAATATGGATTTATACATTTTTTCATATTCGTAGGTAGGTAAGTCTGGCAGAATAATACCTGCAGTACCTGCTGCTGCTGCATCTTCACAAAATTTTTGCAGCCCGTATTGCATTACAGGATTATAATATCCCATTAAAATAAGCGGAATAGTTACTTTCTTTTTTACCTGCTGCAGTTGTTCAAATAATAAAGATATCGTCATTCCGTTTTGCAAAGCCTTCAGGTTACTTTGTTGTATTACAGGTCCATCTGCAAGAGGGTCGCTGTAGGGCATTCCTATTTCAATAATATCTGCACCAGCTTGTTGCAACGCTTCTATAATTTTTACCGTACTATCCAATGCTGGGAAACCTGCCGTACAGTAAACGTTTAATATCCTTTCTTTTTTTTGCAGGAATAATTGCGTGAGTGTATTATTCATTATTTAAAAATTGAGCAGATTTCATGTAAGTAGAAAGATCTTTATCTCCCCTACCGCTTAAATTTATTACCACCACATCTTCTTTTTTAAATGTTAATTTATGCAGTGCGGCAAAAGCGTGTGCAGTTTCCAATGCAGGAATAATACCTTCCGTTTTAGACAAATGAAAAGCTGCATCCAGTGCTTCATAATCTGTAATATTTAAAAACGTAGCTCTTTTTGTTTTATATAAATTGGCATGCATGGGTCCAATGCCTGGGTAATCCAGCCCCGCTGAAATGCTGTGTGGCTCTGTAACCTGGCCATCTGCCGTTTGCATTAATAAACTTTTGCTGCCGTGTAATACACCCACAGAGCCCAATTGCGTAGTGGCTGCACTCATGCCGCTATCCACACCACAGCCTGCAGCTTCCACGGCTATTAGCTGCACATTTTTATCTTCTGCAAAATGATAAAATGTACCTGCTGCATTGCTGCCGCCGCCTACACACGCTATTACATGTGTGGGCAATTCGCTGCCCGTTTGCTTTTTTAATTGTTTCTTTATTTCTTTGCTTATTACACTTTGAAACCTTGCTACCATATCGGGGTAAGGGTGTGGCCCTACCACGCTTCCTATGATGTAATGCGTATCTTCCGAGTTATTTATCCAGTCTCTGATAGCTTCATTGGTAGCATCTTTCAGCGTTTTACTGCCGCTTCTTGCGGGTACAACTTTTGCGCCAAGCATTTTCATACGGGCCACGTTTGGTGCCTGGCGTTCTATATCTTTTTCACCCATATACACAATACATTCCAGCCCTTTAAGTGCGCATACAGTAGCCGTTGCCACACCATGCTGACCTGCACCAGTTTCTGCAATAATTCTTTTTTTACCGAGCGCTTCTGCTATCAATATTTGCCCAACGGTATTGTTTATTTTATGCGCACCGGTATGGCACAGGTCTTCTCTTTTCAAATAGATATTTGTACCAAATTCTCTGCTTAAATTTTCCGCATAAAAGAGTGGTGTAGGCCTTCCTACAAAATCTTTGAGCAATTTATTGAAAGCAGTTTTAAACTTTTTTGTACCAGCTATTTTTAAATAATTTTTCCGGAGATTTTCAACGTTTGCATGGAGCATTTCGGGAATGAATGCACCGCCGAATTCACCATAGTAACCATACTTATCTGGTGAGGAAAATTGATGATGTTTGTATTTTTTTAATGGTTTGCGCATTTTCTATTGAATAATTTTTAGGTATTTTTTTCCTGGAATTAATATTTTGTTGTTTATTTAATCGCCAACTTACGTCAGGGTTTGCAACTGGTTATATGGTTTTAAGTATTTTAAATTCTATTCTATTTATTCTTATTTGCAACCTCCGTCAGGGTTTGCAACCGCTGACGGGGTTTTGCTATTTTAAATTCGTAACCATTTATTTATTTTATTTTTTATTACAATTTAATCGCCGTCAAATCGATTATTCTATTTATTATCGACAACCTCCGTCAGGGTTTGCAACCGCTGATGGGGTTTTGCTATTTTACATTCGACTCTATTTATTTATTTTATTTTTTTTATAATTTAATCGCCGTCAAATCTTTTATTCTATTTCTTATCGATAACCTCCGTCAAGGTTTGCAACCGCTGATGGGGTTTTGCTATTTTACATTCGACTCTATTTATTTATTTTATTTTATATTACAATTTTATCGTCGTCAAGTCTATCATTCTATTTCTTATCGCCAACCTCCGTCAGGGTTTGCAACCGCTGATGGGGTTTTGCTATTTTACATTCGACTCTATTTATTTATTTTATTTTTTATTACAATTTAATAGCCGTCAAATCTTTTATTTTATTTCTTATCGCCAACCACCGTCAGGGTTTGCAACCACTGACGGGGTTTTGCTATTTTAAATTCGTAACTAATTATTTTCTGAATTTATTTTAATCCTTGTAAAAATTTTAAAATAAGACCCATGTCTTTTACTCCTGGTTCTTTTTCAAAAAGACTATTTATATCTGCTGCATAAAAATCCGGATGTTTAAATTTCTTTAGCAATGCTGCATCATCCGGCCCGATGCCGCCACTTAAAAAGAATGGTTTTTCAATTTTACTTTTTGCAATTTTTTTCCAGTCAAATTTTTTGCCTGTACCACCCTTCATGTTTTTTGATGCGGTATCAAATAAATAATAATCGCACACATCGTCATAGTCGCTTACCAATTCATCAATATCTTCTGTCTCATCATCCAGTCTAAACACTTTCATTACTTCTGTTTCTTCAGATAATTGTTCACAGAGTTCCGGTGTTTCATCGCCATGCAGTTGTACAATATCCAACGCAAAATCTTCAACCGTTTTTAGTATTTCGTCGTAAGTGCTATCTACAAAAACACCCACTGTACGCAAATCCAAATCTGCAATCGCTATCTCCTTAGGTTTAAATTTATCCCCTGCATACCGGGGAGATGGTTTATGAAATATGAGTCCTGCAAAATCTATATTGAGACCATCTAATTGCTCCAGTTGTTTTAAAGTAGTAATACCGCAAACTTTAATATTCATATACTTTTATTTATTTTTTTTATAAAATCTTGTAACGTTTTTCCGGGGTCTTTTTCTTTCATAAAAACTTCTCCCATTAAAAATCCTTTAAACCCTGCCTCTTTAAAAAGCTGTACTGTTTGCACAGTATCTATGCCGCTTTCGGCTATTTTTATTTTATCTCCAGGTATCATTTTTCCGAGTTGCAAAGATAAGTTTACATCTACTGCAAAAGTTTTTAAATTTCTGTTGTTGATGCCTACAATATCTACACTTTTACAAATATGCCCCAGCTCATATTCCTCATGTATTTCTAGCAAAACTTCCATACCAAGTGTGTGCGCAAAAACTGCCAATGCGTTCACTTCATCCGCCGAAAGGCATGCAGCTATCAACAAAATTACATCTGCACCCATTGCTTTAGCTTCTGTAATTTGATAGGTATCTATTATAAAATCTTTTCTTAAAACAGGGATGTTGTTTACTCTCGCCTGCAGCAAATCATTGGTATGCCCGCCAAAAAATATTTCATCTGTTAGTACAGAAAGCCCTGCAGCACCCGCATGCGTATAAGCACCGGTAATTTCTGCAGCATTTGCGTGTTCGTGTATAAAACCTTTGGAGGGCGACTTTCTTTTAAACTCTGCAATAATACCACTGGAATGCTGCTGTAATAAATTATCGCAAAGCGATAAACACTTCCTTCCATAAAAAGCATATTCCGTCAATGCCGTTTCCGGAATTTTAGCTTTTCGCTCTTCTATCTCAATAATTTTTTGTACAATTATTTTTTCTAAAATATTCATATTATCCTATTATTTTTTGTAAAGATGTATATGCTCTTCCACTTTCCAGGCTTTCTATTGCGGCATTCATACAGCTTTCGTAATCAGCAAATTTTTCTGTTGTGTTCAGCGCCATTGCTGCATTGGC
>JANXXM010000139.1 GCA_025350645.1 Ferruginibacter sp. | reverse complement strand
AGCAACTGCCGGGCATATTTACACAAACAATAAAATATTTTGCAGGGTCAAATAAACAATCTGTACCTACTAATCCTGCCCACCAGTCTGCCGGGTTACTGTCTGCAGTAAGCGCATGAAATATCCAGACTACATTGTCTTTATTTTTATGGAGTGTGCCATAAGTAGTATAAGCCAAATGAAACTCCGGCAACTCATATCCACTCTCCAGCATTATGCTGCTATTGTATTTAAAAATTTCGGGCAAGGGTTAATTGTTATTTGTTATACTATAATTTATTTGTGTTACGTTACTTAGATTATCATTTATAGGACAACGGTTTTTTGCAATACTTATAATATTATTTATAGTATCTGCATCGGCATTTGCCTCAATGTTAATGGCAACATTAATATGCTGAAACCCTGCACGGTTAAAGCTTTGCTGGCCTATAAACTTTGAAGGGTCTAAATTTCCATCCGCTTTTATAAATAATTTTTTGATAGTTACATTTTGTTCTTTTGCTACTAAATGCAACACTACATTAAGGCAGCCTGCATAGCTGCCCAAAAGATATTCTACCGGGTTTGGCCCTTCATCTTTGCCGCCAAGGTTCTCGGGCTCATCTACAATAAAGGTAAAATTGCGGGCACGGGTTTCAAATTTTGTGGCATTAAGGCTTTCGCCCTCTACTGAAAAATTTACTATTGACATAATTGTTTTTTTTAAGTATGATGATTTTAGGAAACCAATTCTTTTGCAAATACTTTTTCAAAAGCCTGTTCAAAATCGGCTTTAATATCTTCCAGGTGTTCTATACCAACGCTTATCCTAATTTGATTTGGAGCTACGCCGGCGGCCAGTTGTTCATCTTCACTAAGCTGCTCATGTGTTGTAGAGGCAGGGTGAATAACAAGTGTTTTTGCATCGCCTACATTTGCAAGATGGCTTGCAAGTTCCAGTGCGTCTATAAATGCAGCTGCATTTTCTTTGCTTCCTTTTATGCCAAAATTTAATACACCGCCAAAACCATTTGGAAGATATTCTTTTGCCAGTGCATGATAGGGAGAACTTTTAAGACCCGGGTACAACACAAAATCTACCTGCGGGTGTTCTTCCAGCCACTCTGCCAATGCTAATGCATTTTGTACATGCCGTTCTACCCTAAGCGAAAGTGTTTCTATGCCCTGTAGTAAAAGAAAAGAATTAAAAGGGCTCTGGCTTGGGCCAAAATCCCGCAAACCTTCTACCCTTGCACGTATAATGAATGCGATATTTGGTAAACCCAGCGGATTCCCTTCGCCAAATACATCCCAGAATTTTAAGCCATGATACCCTTCACTTGGTTCCGTAAACTGCGGAAATTTTCCATTGGCCCAATTGTAATTTCCACCATCTACAATTACACCACCAATGCTTGTGCCGTGGCCACCAATCCATTTTGTGGCAGACTCTACCACAATGTTTGCACCATGCTCCAAGGGGCGAAATAAATAACCACCTGCGCCAAATGTATTGTCTACAATTAACGGTAAATCATATTCTTTTGCAAGTGCTGCAAACTTTTTAAAATCCGGAATATTGAGTCTTGGATTACCGATAGTTTCCAGGTAAATGGCTTTTGTATTTTTATCTATGAGGGGTACAAAACTTTCTACCTCATCCCCATTTGCAAATCGTACTTCTATGCCCAGTCTTTTAAATGCTACTTTAAACTGGTTATGCGTGCCACCATATAAGAATGAGGTAGAAATAAAATTATCACCAGCCTGTACAATATTGTTTAATGCAATAAACTGGGCAGACTGGCCTGATGATGTAGCCAGTGCTGCAACACCAGCTTCTAAGGCTGCAATTCTTTTTTCAAATACATCTGTGGTAGGGTTCATAAGCCTGGTGTAAATATTACCAAACTCTTTTAGGCCAAATAAATTGGCTGCATGTGTGGCGTTATTAAACCCGTAAGAAGTGGTTTGGTAAAGAGGTACAGCCCGGCTGTTGGTTGTGGGGTCTATTACCTGGCCGGCATGTAACTGCAAAGTTTCGAAACGTAAATTGCTCATAAAATAAAATTTAAAAGTTGATAAATATTTTTATTGATGGTTGCTCTAAATATTTTTGTGTAAATGAATATTGTTTTACTACCCTACAAATATAGTAGACTTTAAAGTAAATTAATTGGTTATACTTTCTACATGCGAAAATTTTTCTTTGCATACTTGTTGTATTTTTTCAAAAGCCTGTTTAATATCTTTCAGCAGGTCATCTGCTTCTTCCAGGCCTACACTCAATCGTATAAGGCTATCTGCCACGCCGGCTGCTTTTCTTTTTTCCGATGGTATAGATTTATGCGTCATTTGCGCCGGGTGGCACAATAAACTTTTTACACCACCCAGGCTTTCGGCAAGTTTAAAATAGCGGGTATTTGTTACAAATGCAGTTGCGGCTTCCTGTGTGTCATCTTTTAAAGTAAAGGATACTATGCCACCAAAACCTGTTGCTTGTTTTTTTGCAATATGGTGGTTGTGATGTGTAGCAAGCCCTGGGTAAAAAACGTTTTTTACCTGCGGATGATCTTGTAAAAATTTTGCAACGATCTGTGCATTTATGCAATGTTGTTTTATGCGAAGCTGCAACGTTTCAATACCACGTATTACCAAAAAGCAATCAAATGGAGAGAGGATAGCACCGCTAGCATTTTGTATAAATTTTATTTTTGCACCAAGCGCTTCCTCTTTGGTAACCACCAGGCCGGCAATAAGATCGCTATGGCCGCCGAGGTATTTTGTAGCGCTATGTACTACAATATCAGCTCCCAGTAAAAGAGGTTGTTGTAAGGCGGGTGAAGCAAAAGTATTATCCACGCAAAGCCAGCAGGCATGCGCTTTTGCGATAGCAGCGATGGCTTTTATATCGCTTATTTTCAAAGTAGGATTTGTAGGGGTTTCTATCCATATTAATTTTGTATTTGGGGTAATGGCATTAAAAACATTGGCCGCATCTGTAGTATCAGTGTAATGTACTTTAATGCCAAATTTTTCATACACATGTGTAAATAATCTGAAGGCGCCGCCATAAATATCATCTACAGCTACAATTTCATCTCCGGATTTTAGAAGCTTAAGTACTGCATCTATTGCTGCAAGGCCGCTGCCAAATGCAATGCCCGTTGTACCTTCTTCCAATGTAGAAATGATATCTTCCAGTGTTGCTCTTGTGGGGTTACCGCTTCTTGCATAATCATAGCCTTTATTTACACCAGGGGCATCCTGTACAAAAGTGCTGGTTTGATAAATAGGCACGGACAGCGAACCGGTTAACGGATCTGTAGGAATGCTGTGAATAAGTTGTGTGGCATTGATCATAATAAAATTTTTAAATGCCCTGTTCAATAAAAACAGGATAGGTTATTAAAATAAAAATATTTATCTGAAAAGAGAAATGCTTACGGCTGCGAATTTTTATCGGCAGTACTTTGGCAAGTATGCAAAATAAAAAAGCTCATCCGACAGGTCAGATGAGCTTGTAAATATGTTGAAGTATTATAAGAGCTGTGTCTGACTTATCTCTCCCGATTGTCATCGGGATGGAATTGGCACCTTGTTGTAAATAAATTTATAACAGGTTGCCAAGGTATCATCGGGCCATAACCCTCCACCTTTCTTGATAAGTATTTTGTTAAAGAACTGCTGTAAAGATAAATAGGTAAATTTTATATTTCCAAATAAATTTTTAAAAAATATTTTTTTGAGTATTACAGTGCTGGCTCGTATTGACTTTCAGAGATATATTTTTAAATTTTTGATAGTAAAATTATACTTTGATGATATAGAGTATAATTTTATAAGTGTACTTGGTTTCGAGAAAAAAATGGATACCGAATTTTACGGTATCCATTTTATACAGAAATAAATTTTGCAACAATAATTAAATAACCTGCCCTCTAAGCAAATCTTCAAACACATCTCTTTTTCTTATTACCCTGGCATCGCCGTTTTCTATTAAAACTTCGGCAGGTTTAAAGCGGCTATTAAAGTTTGACGACATTTCGAAACCGTAAGCGCCTGCATTGTAAAAAGCAAGATAATCACCTTCTCTTACTTCGGGTAAAGTACGATCCCATGCGAAGGTATCAGTTTCACAAATGTTGCCTACAACCGTGTAAATACGGGGTGTTCCACCAGCGTTACTCACATTTTCTATATGATGATAGGCATCGTACATCATGGGGCGAATGAGATGATTAAAGCCACTATCTACACCTGCAAAAACAGCAGAAGTAGTTTGTTTGATTATGTTTGTTTTTACGATAAGATAACCACATTTACTTACCAGGTATTTGCCTGGTTCAAACCAAACTTGTAATTTTTTTCCTGTTTCTGTTTCAAATGCAGTAAACGCATCTGCCACTTTTTGTCCGAGTAAATCTACATCGGTTTCTTTTTCGCCGGGCTGGTAGGGCACTTTAAAACCACTGCCCAGGTCTATGTATTTTAAAGCAGGAAAATGAGTTGCCATACTAAACATTACTTCAAGCCCTTCTAAAAAAACATTGATATCTTTTATCTCGCTCCCAGTGTGCATGTGTATGCCTTCTACATGCAGGTTTGTTGTTTTTACAATACGTTCAATATGCCTTAGCTGGTGTATAGAAATACCAAATTTGCTATCAATGTGGCCGGTAGAAATTTTGTAATTACCGCCTGCAAGAATATGTGGGTTAAGGCGTATACATATAGGATATGTATCCCCGAATTTATTACCAAATTGCTCCAGGATGGAGATGTTATCAATATTTATATTTACGCCGAGTTCTTTAGCTTCCAGTATCTCCTCAAAATCTACACAATTGGGCGTGTATAAAATATTTTCTTTCTCAAAACCCGCCAGCAGCCCCAATTTTACTTCGTTTATGCTTACACAATCCAGCGATGCACCAAGATTGTGAATGTATTTTAAAACATTTACGTTTGTGAGAGATTTGCAGGCATAAAATATTTTAGTATTGCTATTGCGAAAGGCATGTGTAAGCTTTTCGTACTGGTGTTTTATACTTGCCGCATTGTAAACATACAATGGGGTACCATACTCTTGTGCCAGAGTGCTTAACTGCGTGTGTGTAAGTGGGTTCATAAATGCTTATTTATGTTTTAAAGATGAGAAATAATATTGTAAAATTTTTATTGATTTTCAATTGGGTTATTCAAAAAATTTATGATCCGTATTAATTTTATTTAATAAAAAAAGCATTTCCTTTTGAGAAATGCCTTGTTCGGTATTTTGTATTCAAATACATTAAGACATTTCTCCATCATCAGTTTCTTTCTGTTTATCCTGTTTTATTTCTTGGTTAGTTGTATGCATGTCTGCATGAATATGCGTGGGAACTTCGCCCACTGCAATATGGAGTTCTCCCATTTCGCCACCTTCCACCACATGTTCTTCCTGTAAATGCTGTTCAGTAATATTTTCAGTTTCTTCATCCATATTATCCCTGCTTACCTGTGTTGCTTTTACCAGTTCCTCCATAAAAACCTCGCTTATCTTTGGCAACTCATCTGCACTGTTTATACCAAAGTAATCCATAAAAGATTTTGAAGTGGCATAAATTAATGGTTTGCCAACAGCATCTTCATTTCTTCCGCTTATGATTACGAGATCCTTTTCTAATAATTTTTGTACGGCATAATCGCAGTTTACCCCACGTATAGATTCTATTTCACTTTTAGTAATGGGTTGCTTATATGCAATGATGGCAAGGGTTTCTAAAGCTGCTGTAGATAATTTTTTTATAAACTTATCGCCATTTATAAGTGCTACTGTTTTATGATAAGCAGGTTTTGTAAGAAACTGCCAGCCACCACCACTTTGCTTTAATTCAAACGCATAAAATTCACTGTCGTATTTTTCCTTTATCCCATCAATGGCAGTGCCTACCTGCTCTATATCTGCCCGGTCTTCTATAAACCCCAGTGCAGTATTTATGAGCTCGGTAATTTCCACCACAGGCAATGCTTTATCGCTGGCAAAAATAAGTGCTTCAATATGTGGTATAATCTGAGAAATTTCCATTCTAATAATATGCGAATTAGTTTATTCGATAATTAGCTAATTGGGGATCTAATTACTTACAGGATATTTTGAATTTGAAAAATTATAAATAAATACTTTAAAATATAGCGTGCTATTGCTAAAATAAATTTCATTTTAAAATTATCCCTGCAATGCTGCTGCACCGCTTACAATTTCTGAAAGTTCTGTAGTAATAGCTGCCTGCCTTGCCCTATTGTAACTTATTTTCAATGATTTTAGTAGTTCATTAGCATTATCACTCGCTTTGTCCATTGCCGTCATTCTTGCACCATGCTCACTGGCATTGCCATCCAGCACTGCTTTGTATAATTGAGTATTTAATATTTTTGGCATAAGCTCGGTTACCAGCACTTCTTTATTTGGCTCAAAAATAAAATCTGCATTTGTTTTAGAAGTTGTTTCCGGTGCTTTTTTTACTGGTAAAAACTGCTCTGCAATGTATTGTTGTGTGGCGGCGTTTTTAAATTCGCTAAAAATAAGTTCTGCCGCATCTATATCGCCGGCAATAAAACTATCCATAGCATATTTTGCGGCAGCTTGTACTTTTTCAAAATTTAGGCCGGTAAATATATTCCAAAAATTATCTGTTACGTTATAACCATTCTTTAAAAAATGCTCATATCCTTTTTTGCCAATAGGCAAAATGGTAACATTACCCTTAGCATATTGGGAGGCATATTTTTCTTTAATTACCTGCTTTGTAAGTTTTATAAGGTTGCTATTATAGCCACCACACAACCCACGATCGCTGGTAACTATTATTATCATTACTTTTTCAACAGTTCTTTCTGTAGCCAGGGTAAGGGCTACATTTCCATCGCTGCTGCTTACAATATTGCCCAGCATTTCCTGTAATTTTTGCGCATAGGGGCGCATTTGTGTAATAGCATCCTGTGCCCTGCGAAGCTTGGCAGCGCTTACCATTTTCATGGCTTTAGTAATCTGTTGCGTACTTCTTACGCTTACTATCCTATTTCTTACCTCTTTTAATGCGCCGCTCATACTATATTTTTTTTATTAATGAGTATCTCATTTTAAGGCGGCAAAGGTAGGTAAACACTGCCAATTTTACAAGAGAAAAACTCTGGTAATATTGCAAAGCTCAACTTTATGCCCTTGCAAAAATTTAAATAAAATACCGTTTATAATTTTTTAAGAAGTTCATAATTTTTCAAAGAGTATTTTTATTTTCTAAAGACTATCTCATGCACCTGCTACAACTTCAACATTTAAAAAAATATTTTGCTACACAAAAAGCTGTAGATGACATAAGTTTTGACATAGAACAAGGCAGCATATTTGGTTTGCTCGGTCCCAATGGTGCTGGTAAAACCACTTTGCTCCGTATGATAACAGGTATATTTTATCCGGATAGCGGGGAAATTATTTTTAACGGAAAAAAATTTAATGCACTGGAAGATGTATCGGGCATTGGCTATATGCCCGAAGAACGTGGTTTGTATAAAAAAATGAAAATAGGAGAGCAGGCCGTTTATCTTGCAAGGCTAAAGGGATTGAGCAAAACTGATGCAGAAAAAAAAGTAAAAGAATGGTTTATAAAATTTGATATGCAAAGTTGGTGGAACAAAAAAGTAGAAGATCTTAGTAAAGGTATGAGCCAGAAACTGCAGTTTGTAACTACTGTGTTGCATGAGCCCAAACTTATTATTTTAGATGAACCTTTTAGCGGCTTGGATCCTGTAAATGCAAATCTTATAAAAGAAGAAATATTTACTCTTGCAAAAAATGGAAGTACCATTATTTTTAGCACACACCGTATGGAGCAGGTAGAAGAAATATGCGATCATATTGTGCTGGTAAATAAAGGAAAAAAAATACTGGATGGTACAGTGAGCGATGTAAAACAGCAATTTAAAGAAAATCATTTTGTGGTGGGGTCTGCAGAAAATATTCCGGATATTAGCGAACCTGCACTATTTGATATTTTTAAAAAAGAAGAGAAAAAAATGCAGATAAAAATAAACCCTGCAGTAAAAACCAATGAAGTGCTTCGTTTTTTTATGGATAAAAATATAGAGGTAAATCAGTTTGCAGAAATACTGCCATCGCTAAATGATATATTTATAAAATTAGTTGAGGGTACTAATGCGGCAAGGCAATTTCAACACATTCAATAATACTTTATGAATACTAATAAAACAGCACTTATTATAGGCAGGGAATATTTTACCCGTGTAAAGAAAAAATCCTTTTTGCTCACTACTATTCTGGTACCTGTAGTTATGATTGCTTTTTACGCAATTATTATTGCTGTAACCATAAAAGGGAGTACTCAAAAAACTAAAATAGCTGTAATAGACGAAGCCGGATTATTAGCTGACACCAGCCGCCGCCTCAATAATGATATGGTATTTATAAAAAATGAAACTGAAAATAGTTTCGTAAAAAAATACCAGCAGCAAGGATATGATGCATTTTTGTACATTCCCATTTTTGAATTAAGTGATGCAAAGAATTTTAAGTTACATACCGCTGCCTCTGCAAGTATTACTCTTATGAATTCTATAGAAAAAAAATTAAACAAGGCCATAGAAAATAAACGTCTCATAGCACAGGGAATAAATAAAGAAGCTTATGAAAAAATAAATTCAGATGTAGATGTAGAGAATAGCATTGATACAGACAAGGGCAGTAAAAAAAGTGTAGCTGGCATTGCATACGTAGTATCTTTTATTTGCGGAATGTTAATTTATATTATGATGATAATTTATGGAACGCAGGTAATGCGGGGCGTAATGGAAGAAAAAACAAATCGCATTGCCGAGGTGGTCATTAGTTCAGTAAAACCTTTTCAATTAATGCTGGGGAAAATATTGGGTATTGGCGCAGTTGGCCTCACACAATTTATTATCTGGATAGTATTGATGATTGCACTGCAGGGATTATTGCCGCTGTTTTTTCCTGATGCTGTACATCAAATGACAACTGCAGCTACTGGAGGAGAGGGAGCTTCATCAAAAATGGGTGTGTTGTTTCAGGGAATTTCCTCTTTGCCATTGTTTAAAATAGGGTTGTCGTTTCTGTTTTATTTTATTGGCGGCTATCTTACTTATGCCTCTTTATTTGCGGCGGTTGGCAGTATGGCTACAGATGATCAGCAGGATACACAGCAACTTATTTTCCCTATATTGATGCCTATAATACTCGGCTTTGTAATTATGACAAAAGCTATAAATGACCCACAGAGCGGGCTTGCTATATTTGGCAGTTTATTCCCGCTCACCTCTCCTATAGTAATGATGGGGCGCATAACTTACGATGTACCTTTATGGCAAATGGCAACATCTATACTATTACTTATTGGTTGTTTTATTTTCTTTGCCTGGCTCACTGGTAAAATTTATCGTACAGGAATATTAATGTACGGTAAAAAACCAGGCTGGAAAGAAATGCTTAAATGGGTAGTAAAAGGATAATTATTTATGCGGTTGTATTTGTGTTTTCCGCAATAGTATTATCAGAAAATATTGCTTTATTTACCTGGGTATTAAAATATTTATACAATATACCTGCAATGAGCAATAATGAAAATAATATACAACCCATTATAAAACCTACAGCGCCATAAATTAAACCAGATGGTTTTGTTTCTTTATAAGGTGGCTCAGGCTTATCTAGTATTTCGATAATGGGGGTTACTTTTTGCAACCGCCACATAGCTTCTTCCCTGTTGCTTGCTGCACCATTACGCTGGCCTGCCACCCTTAGCCTGTCATTTTGCAAATTTTGTTTTGGTATTTCATATTCTAATCTTCCATCTGGTACAAACAGGGTGGTATTGCTTAATTGAATTTGCTGCCTGTCGTATTTATTTAAAACACCCTGTAGGGAATCTACTTTTTTTTCTGTAAAATCAAAATCGAATTTTGCTTTTTTTATTTTTAATTCTTTATAAAAAGCAGAAATCTTGTCTATCAGCATATAACTTACTGGTGTTACCAGCCTTTCGTCTGCACAATTAAAATACACTTCAAGCAAGCTGTTTTTATTAACTTTTGCAGTATACATATTTTCCAAAAGGCTTGCGCCAGTATATATAAGCGCACTATCGTACTTGGGAACTTCTATTTTTATGGCAAAAAAAGATTTTGTTCTGTTATAGTTTTCAATAAGCAACTGGGCAATAGATTTGTTGGCCAGTTTTTGAATACGTTCTGCAACAACGGCTTCTTTTGTAGCTCTGCTTTTAGCTACCTCTTCAATGTTTATGGTAGCTTCGTCGCTAAGGCTTTTTGTACTGCCGCCGCTGCCTCCTATAAGTTCGCTTAGTTTAGAAGCTCCTCCGCCATCTGCAGATGCAGTAAGGGGAAAAACGCTTGCACGTACAGTGTACATAACCGGTTGTTTTTTTGCGTAAAAATATAGCAATACTCCTATGCACAAGCCGCCGGCAAATACCAGTAATTTAAATTTACCAAGCCTTCGTAATATTTTTCTTATAAGATCCTGTGATGTCACACCCAAAAATTTATTTTATATATTTTAATAGCAATGCCGTAACAACTATAGGAACTAAAGTTGACGCCGTAGTTTTTACTACATCTGTTATCTCCTGCCCCTCTGGCCTTTTAGGTATAGTAACTACAGCACCTTCTTCTACCCTTGGGTAAAAATGGAAGAACATAAAATTTTTCGTCCTCCTGCTTTTTCCATTGGCGTAAGTAACAAATATTCTTCTTCTCCATGGTTTTATACCAAAGCCGCCTGCTCTGTCTATGTAATGAGGTACATGAGTATGTTCTTTATCGAATGCAATTTTCAACGGCGATTGTACTACGCCTTTTACACTTACGAAGGGATTTATTTCTGGTACAAAAATTAAATCATTCTCCTGCAGAATAATATCGTACTTCGAATTTTTATTTCTTAACGCATTATATAAATCAATGCTTACTGGTTCATCCAGCTCATTTAAAGAACCCTTGCCAGGTATAACATTGCCAAGGCTATCATACTTAGCTTTGTCCACTACTTTTTCTCTTAAAAATTCTGTTTTTCTGCGGTATAAAACTGCACCAGCAAGGTTGGCATTATCTTTAAAATTACCCGCACGGTTTATAAAGGAAGAAAGCGTTTCATATTTACTAAGCCTTGGGTATAACCCAGGGTATTTTACCAATCCTCTTATTTCTATATTTTGCTGCAATTCGAAAGTTGGATTTTTTCTTGCGAAAACCTGGTCAAAAGGTTTAAGAATTATTCGTGCAGCAGCAGAATCTAATTGCAAATTGGGTTGTATTGAATAAGATGTTACTACAGTACGTGTAGGTTTTAAACCTTGCTGTGCGGAGTCAATATCTACAATACTTGAGATTTCTAACCGCCCATATTCCGCGGAGGGTTTTAGGCCGCCAGATAAAAAAAGTAGATCCTGTAAAGTCATCCCGCCATATTTCCTGATCTTCCCTTCTTTTCTTACTTCTCCAAAAATTTCTACAAATTGCTGGTCGCCAAATTCTGAACTGGAAAATAACTGAATTTTATCGTTAGGTAATAGGGCTACGTTATTTTTACTATTGATATCATTGTTGTTAATGTCTGTAAGATCTACGGTAAGTTTATCTGCCCGCAGACTGGTAGAATCTCCTGCACCACGAAAAATATATGCCCTGTTTAGATAAGTATTTTTAGTAACGCCACCTGCCCTGTTTATAATATCAAAGAGCCTGTCTCCGTTTCTGTATTCATACACATCAGGGTATTTAATTTCGCCGGATATTTCTACTTTATTTATAAGACCTGGCCTAATGAGATTTACCTTTACAATATCACCATCATTAAGCAGTGCATCTTCGCCGCTTAGCTGTAATATGGCATTTACATTTACATTGGTTATTGTTTGCGCTTCGTTTGTGGAGCGAATTATGCTCAGGTTAGACCCAAGAGCATCTGCATTTAATCCACCACTAAATCTTAGGAGTGCTTTTACCCCTTCATCTTTTCTTAGCTGGTAAAACATAGGCCTTTTAAATTGCCCTGTGGCCAGTACCTTTTTTTCGTAAAAGGGTACAATAATAAAATCATTATTCTGCAGGTATAATTTTTTTCCTACATCGCCTGTTTGCAAATATTTGTACACATCCAGTTCCTCAATTACTCTTCCGTTTCTTTTAATCTGAATATTGCGGAGGTTTCCGTTATCTGTTATGCCGCCAGCTTTTCCAATTACATTATAAGCATTGCTAAATGCTGATACCGTAAAAGACCCTGGACTGTTTACTTCATTTACTACATTTACATTTATAGACCTGGGCTGCCCCATGCTAACATCTATATTTGTACCAACAGGTGTTACGGCCACAAAACGGGAATATAATAATCGCCTTGCATTCTCAAAAGTATAACCGCCTACATAAATTTTACCCATACCATTCGGGAAAATAGAGCCATCTGTACCTACAACATACGATTTTTGAAATTCTGCACCTCCATAAGCAGATATAACGATATGATCTCCCACGCCAATAGGATAATCCAATGGCGGGGTAGCTAGTTCAGAAATATCTGTGGTAGCAGCACTTGCAAATGCGTTTGCACCATAGGTACTTCTGGGCCCGTTTGCATTCATTTTTATTTTATCTTCTGTACTGCTATCCTTATTTAAAGCATTATTTTTATAGAGATCCGCATTTCTATCATTTCCTACTTCACTGTTTCTGTCTTTAATAAATTCTCCGAATTGTGGATTAGGTAAATTTTGGGGATTTATTGGTGTAGTGCCGGATGGACTAGGTATACCGCCCTGGCTGGTTACAGGAGGCTGGCAATAGGATGAAAATGATAAAAATATCAAAAAGAAAACTATATAAGTAGAAGCCAAAAATCTCCTTGTTCCGCTCTGCATTTGATGTAAGGATTGATTATCAATTTTTTTTGAAAGGGCAAATATACTATTATTTGCAATAGTCCTCCCATATAGCGTTGTACGATGCCCAAAGTTCATTTACAATTGTAGCTGCTGGTAATATGACGTGTATCATTGCGCTCACCTGCCCTATCTCCAATTCTCCTTCGTTCATATCTCCTTCAAACATCCCTTTTTTTGCCCGGCCTTTGCCCAATAGTTTTTCTAATACATCTTTAGTGGCATGGTTATTTTCTGCTTCATAAACTTTTCGGTAAAAATCGTTTTTTAATAACCTTACTGGTGTAAGTTGCTTTAACGATAAATGGGTATCACCTTCGGCAGATAAAATAACAGCTTGTTTAAAATTAGGATGGCAGGAAGCTTCTTCACTTGCTACAAAGCGGCTGCCCACCTGTACCGCATCTGCACCCAAAGCCATTGCTGCAAACATTTGCCTGCCTGTGGCAATACCACCAGCGGCTATCAGCGGAATTTTAATAGCATCTCTTACTGCGGGTATCAAAACAAAACTAGTGGTTTCTTCCCGGCCATTGTGGCCACCAGCTTCAAAGCCTTCTGCTACCACTGCATCGCAGCCTGCATCCTGTGCTTTTAATGCAAATTTGCTACTGCTCACTACATGTACAACAGTAATGCCCTCTTGTTTTAAAATACCCGTAAATGTTTTTGGATTACCGGCACTGCTAAAAACAATGGGTACTTTTTCATCTATAATTATTTGCAGGTGTTTATCAATATCCGGGTATAGTAAGGGTATATTTACGGCAAATGCGTTATTGGTAGCTGCCTTACATTTTTGTATGTGCTCTTTTAAAACTGCAGGGTACATGCTGCCACTGCCAATGATGCCTAACCCACCTGCATTGCTTACGGCACTGGCAAGGCGCCAGCCACTCGTCCATATCATACCTGCCTGCACAATGGGTTTCTCTATTTTAAAAAGACTGGTAATGGCATTTTTATAAATGGTCATTATTTTAAAATATTTCTTTTTAAAAATTGATGGCAAATAGAGTAAATACCAAATGTTCCGTATTGATAAAATGTACAAGAGTGCGACGCCAATGTAGCCGAAATTTGCTGCTGCTTTGCCCGGCTCACAAAAATGTAGCGCTACTTGGATCCTCCAAGATCTATAGCCGTATTATCCCCAATATTTAAATTTCTGCTTACTCCTTTTACTTCTGCATCGCTTCCTATTAAAGAATTATTTAGCACTATTTCGTACAGGTTAGAATATGCGCCTATAATAGAATCTTTTATGATGCCATGGCTTATAGTAGTGTGATCCCCGATCGTTACATTTGGCCCGATAACCGAGTTGGAAATTATGCAGCCATTACCAATACTTACCGGAGGAATAATAATTGTATTTGTTTGCTGGGTAGTAACGGCAATCTGATTTCCAAATTTTTTAAGCAGTATGGCATTTGACGCTATGAGTGATTCTTTTTTACCACAATCAAACCAATCGCTCACTTTTAACGGATAAAATTTTATGCCTTTTTGAATCATACATTCCAGTGCATCGGTAAGACTAAATTCATCATAACTTCTTATCCTTTCATCTTCTACTTTTTTTAGACAATCAAAAAGCGCAACCGTTTCTTTTATTTTGTAAATGCCCACTAGTGCCATATTGCTTTTTGGTATAGCTGGTTTTTCTACCACTTTTGTTATGCTGCCCTCTTCACCTATTTCTGCCACGCCAAAATTGCGGGGGTCATCTACTTTCTTTACAGCCAGCATAGAGTGAGGCGCATTTAACATTTGTGCAATATCATACTCTGCTATAGTATCGCCCAGCACTATAAAAACTTCATCATTACCTACAAACTCTTTGGTAAGTTCTATAGCATGGCCGGTACCATGCCTATCGTTCTGTGTTACAAAATGGGTGTTTAGTTCCGGGTAGTTTGTTTGTACATAATCTTTTATTTTTTCGCCTAAGTAACCAATAATAAAAATAAAGTCTGTAAGCCCTGCATCTTTAAGCTGATCTATAATTATACTTAAAATAGTTTTTCCTGCAAGTGGTATAAGCGCTTTGGGCTGGGTGTATGTATGCGGCCGAAGCTTTGTGCCAGCACCAGCCACGGGTATGATAACCTTCATTTAATTTTTTTATTTTTTGTGTAATTAAAAAGGGCCACAGCTAAAACTATGGAGGATGCTGCCGCTAAGAAATAAATATTTACCGGAGCGCTACCGAAACGCATTGAAGTAAAAAAATAAGTAGCCAATAAGTATAATAAAAACCATGAGTTGCTTACCCTATTGAGGTTGCTTTTAGTGGATTTTTTTAGCCAGTTCGATTTTTCGTACTGCATGAATTTTTTTTTTGTATGTGAAATTAATCATTTTAAAATAAACAATTTCTAAAAAAGTGACGGCTTATATTTGCAAAATAAAATAACCTTTATGCAAAGAGACACAGCCATTTTTAAATTAATAAATGAAGAACTGGAGCGGCAGCGAAACGGTATAGAATTAATAGCAAGTGAAAACTTTACCAGCTTACAGGTAATGGAAGCCATGGGTACATCCCTTACCAATAAATATGCAGAAGGGTACCCCGGCAAAAGATATTATGGTGGCTGCGAAATTGTAGATGAAGTAGAGCAACTGGCTATAAATAGAATAAAAGAAGTTTTTAATTGTGAATATGCAAACGTGCAACCGCATAGTGGTGCTCAGGCAAATGCAGCACTTATGCTGGGGATATTGCAAACCGGCGATAAAATACTTGGGCTTGATCTTAGCATGGGCGGCCACCTTACCCATGGCTCACCAGTAAATTTTTCAGGCAAAAATTACCACGGATTTTTTTACGGCGTAAAAAAGGATACCGGTCTTATAGATTATGAAATGCTGGAAGAAAAAGCACGTACAGAAAAACCAAAACTTATTGTTTGCGGTGCCTCTGCCTATAGCAGGGATATTGATTATGCAAGAATAAGAAAAGTAGCAGATGAAATAAATGCATTTGTATTATGCGATATGGCACACCCTGCAGGTTTTATAGCAAAAGGGTTATTAAGCTCCCCGTTTGACCATTGCCATTTTGTAACCAGTACCACACATAAAACACTCCGTGGCCCAAGGGGTGGCATTATTTTAATGAAGAAAGATTTTGAAAACCCAATGGGTTTGAAAGACATGAAAGGCAACCTTCGTATGATGAGTAATGTGTTGGATATGGCTGTGTTTCCGGGTACACAAGGCGGGCCATTAATGCATGTGATAGCCGCTAAGGCAGTGGCTTTTGGCGAATTGCTTACAGAGGAATTTACCACTTATATAACGCAGGTGCAAAAAAACGCACAGGCCATGGCCAAAGCATTTGTAGTAAGAAACTATCAAATAATAAGTGGTGGTACAGATAATCATTTAATGCTGATAGACCTGCGCAACAAAAATATAACAGGTAAAAAAGCACAGGAAACTTTGGATAAGGCCCACATTACATTAAATAAAAATGCAGTGCCTTATGATGATAAAAGTCCTTTTGTAACAAGTGGTATTCGTGTAGGTGTACCCGCTATTACTACGAGAGGCATGAAAGAAGACGATATGGAAAAGATAGTAGCACTAATAGATAAAGTATTAATGGATATAGATAATGAGGCAACTATTGCAGGCGTTAAGGATGAAGTAAAAATATTGATGCAGGATTTTCCACTTTACCCGGATTTTAAATAATAATTTAAAACCAAAACAGATCATCTATGTTACAACGTATTCAAACCATCTGGCTTTTACTTGCAGTAGTGTGTGTTTTTTTAACGATGCAGTTTTCAACATACAGTGGTACCAATGCACAGCTCATACCGGGATATTTTTTAAAGGGTACAGAAAATTTATATTTTATTTTGGTAACGCTGGCCATTGGGTTAATAAGTGCGATCAGTATTTTTTTATATAAAAACCGGAAGCTGCAACTAAGGCTGGTACTGCTTTGTGTAGTGCTGGAGCTGGGACTTTTATTTTTATATTACAAAACCATAACTACGTTTACAGGAGGTACTTATTCACTTGCGGCACTACTCCACATAGCTGTTATATTGTTTTTAATATTTGCTGCCAGGGGCATAAGGGCAGATGATAAACTGATAAAGGAAAGCAGCAGATTAAGATAAAATGTACAGCGCAATGAAAAAATTTGAACAGGTTTTGTTAATAGGTATATTCTTCCTGTTTATTAATATGCCTGTAATTTTTTGCACAAAATACTTTCCTACAAATGTGGTTATAAATCAAAAAGGAAAAGTGTATTTCCACACTTCGGGGCTTACTCCAGGAACCGCTGTATGGATAAAAAAATCTATTGAAGAATTAAAAGAAAAAAGCAGCACAGCAAAAAAACTTTAACACCTGCTGTATGTTTTATAAAACCTTTTACCTACTTTAGCAATAATGTTTTTAGCACAACATATCATACCTGCATCTTTTACTATTACAACAATTATTACAACCCGTTAAGGGTTGCACATCTTCATATTACCCCTTGGGCGCCTGCTTCTTTACAATAGCACTCATTTGTTTACTACAAACATCATCAGCATACATTTTTAAAATAAAGCAATGCAAGTATTAAAATTTGGCGGCAGCTCTGTAGCTAATGCAATGAATATAAAAAAGGTAATTTCCATTGTAAAAGACAGCAGTAAATTGCAACGCACAATTGTGGTAGTATCTGCACTGGGCGGCATTACAGATTTATTATTGCTCTGCTGCCAGCTTGCTGTTAATGGAGATGAAACTTATAAGGAAAAAATTAAAGAAATAGAAAACCGTCACCTGCAGACTGTGAGAGATTTAATATTGGTAACGAACCAAAGTGTAGTATTAAGTTTTGTAAAAACCCTATGCAATGAGATAGAAGATATTTGCAATGGCATTTTTTTACTTAAAGAATTATCGCCCCGTACAAAAGACAGAATGGCGAGCTATGGCGAATTATTATCTTCTAAAATTATAGCAGCCAGCATGCAGCATTTAAATGAAAAGCTGCAGTGGGTGGATGCGAGGATGCTTATTATTACCAACAGCGATTATGGAAACGCATCAGTAAATTTTGCAGAAACGGATAAAAATATCAATCGTTATTTTAATGAAAATGATGCTCAATTATTTGTAGTTCCGGGTTTCATTGCTGCTACTGCTGCAGGTATTCAAACCACATTGGGCAGGGGCGGTTCGGATTATACTGCAGCTATTTTTGCCGCAGCATTACAGGCAGATAACCTGGAAATATGGACAGACGTATCTGGCATGATGACGGCTGACCCAAGGCTGGTACTCAATGCAAAAATAATTCCCCAGATATCTTACCAGGAAGCAATGGAGCTTTCACATTTTGGCGCAAAAGTTATTTATCCGCCCACCATACAACCTGTAATGAATAAAGGGATAAGTGTATGGATAAAAAATACATTTGCCCCACAGGATGCGGGAACGGTTATACAGCAAAGCCATGCAGCCCATATTGCTAATGCCATAACAGGGATATCCAGCATAAATAAAGTAACCCTCATAAGCCTGGAAGGTAGCGGTATGGTGGGCATACCAGGTTTTTCTAAAAGACTTTTTGAAGCCCTTGCTAGCCAAAAAATTAATATTATTCTTATTACCCAAAGCTCATCGGAGCATGCAATATGTGTAGGTATAAATGAAGAAAATGCAGCCGCTGCAAAGCAAGTGGCCGATGCTGCTTTTGCTTACGAAATAGAAACCAAAAAAGTAGAGCCGCTTATTGTAGAAAATGATCTGGCCATTGTAGCACTGGTAGGAGACAGAATGAAAAGCCATACTGGTATAAGCGGAAAACTATTTAGCGCACTGGGTAAAAATGGTATTAATGTAAGGGCAATATCGCAGGGTTCTTCAGAAAGAAATATATCAACCGTAATAAACAGTGCAGATGTAAAAAAAGCTATTAATGTAATACACGAAGCATTTTTTGAAAAGGAAATAAAAGAAGTAAATATTTACCTGGCAGGTGTGGGAAACGTAGGTTCTAAATTGCTGGCACAAATAAATAAACAGCAGCAGTATTTACTGGAAAAACTGCGGCTGAAAATAAAAATTGCAGGAGTTGCCAACAGTAAAAAATTTCACATAAATGAAGAGGGTATAAATTTAAATGAATGGCAAAGTATTTTGCAAAATGAACAGCCGGGCACCATGGCAGATTATATTGAAGCCATAAAAAATAAAAATTTGCGTAATAGTATTTTTACAGATGCTACTGCAAATGATGAAGTAGCCGATTGTTATGACACTTTTTTGGAAAAAGCAATTGCGGTAGTGGCCTGTAATAAAATAGCCTGTTCCTCCTCTTACCAATCGTATAAAAAATTAAAAGACCTGGCTACGGAATATGATGCACAATTTTTATTTGAAACCAATGTGGGTGCAGGTTTACCAATAATAGAAACCCTGAATGATTTATTGCAAAGTGGTGATACTATACATAAAATGGAAGCCGTTTTAAGCGGTACTTTAAATTTTGTTTTTAATAATTATGATGGTAAAAAAAGTTTTGCATCTGTGGTAAAGCAGGCACAGGAAGAAGGCTATACAGAGCCCGACCCACGGCTGGACCTGAGCGGAAAAGATGTAATGCGAAAAATAATGATACTTGCAAGAGAAAGTGGTAAAGAAATAGAAATGGATGAAATAGCCAATAATAATTTTATGCCAGAAGCTTGCATGCAGGGTAGTGTGGCAGACTTTTATAAAGAAATGGAAAAGCATGAAGCGCATTTTAAAAAAATATTTGATGAGGCAAATACTGCAGGGTGTAAATTAAAATTTGTAGCTGCCTACCACAATGGAAAAGCTACTGTGGGGCTGCAGCATATACCCCCGCAGCACGATTTTTATCACTTGTATGGTAAGGATAATATTATACTTTTTTTTACAGAAAGATATGCAGAACAACCCCTCGTAATAAAGGGAGCAGGAGCAGGTGCGGCAGTAACGGCTTCGGGTATTTTTGCAGATATTATACGGGCATCGAAAAGATAATTTTAAAAAGCGCAGTATCCTTTTGATATATACATTTTTAAAAAAAAGCTGTGGGATACAGCAAAAAAAATAATATGGATATTGAAATAGGTAAAACAATTAAAGTGCAATCCCCAGCCACGGTAGCTAATTTGGTGTGCGGGTTTGATGTGCTGGGCATGTGCCTGCAACAACCTTTTGATATTATGCAGGTAAGTATTATTGAAGCACAAAAAGTAATTATTAAAACAACTGATAACTATCCTTTACCTGCAGACCCAATGCAAAATACTGCCGGTGCCCCTTTGGTAGAAATGCTGCAGGAACTGAATACAACATTTGGTTTTGAAG
>JANXXM010000120.1 GCA_025350645.1 Ferruginibacter sp. | reverse complement strand
TGCTTTGGCAAAAATATCTACTGCTAAAGGAAGCGAAATTGAAGTATATATAAAAGCAGCTTTTAAATAAATAAAATTGTTTTCAATGTTATAAAAGGCTTCCCTCAGGAAGCCTTTTATAATGATACCGTGTACAGCATTAAATAGTATCTTATATTTATTACGGCGTAAATTTTACCACCAAGTGTCTGATAATATGATAGCACCATTACTTGCAATGCTTACAAATATAAAACCCTTGAGTGCCCATTTGGAAGCGAGCCTCATACATTATTTTAAGATTGAAAAAATACAGAAAGGAAAGATATTACTGCATGAGGGGGATGTTTGTGAAAATCTTTGGTTTCTTGCAAATGGATTATTAAGATCTTATCACAACATAGGACAAAAAGAAATTACTTCCCGTATAATGTTCACCAATCATATTGTAATATCGCCAGGCAGTTTTTTTACTCAAACAGCGGCTACAGAATCTATTGAAGCACTGTCTGACTGCATTGTTGCTAAATTATCTTTTACAAACCTCCAAATTATTTATGAAAAATTTCCTGAATTTAATTGCCATACCAGGCTTGTAACAGAGCAATATTTTTACACTACAGAGCAACGTTTGTATATGCTTCGCAAGCAAGATGCGGTATCTAAATATTTGTACTTTATGGATAATTATGCATCATTTATGAAAGATATTCCACAAAAATTTATTGCATCGTTTCTAAACATTACACCGGAAACACTTAGCAGAACCAGGAGTAAGATTAGAAAATAAATTAAAAAATCTGGATATTTATTTATAAATGTCAACTACAGTAAGGCTTTGGGCATACTACTTTTTACTCTAATATAAAAGCTATTCTCTAACCAGATTTTATTGTATGCACACACAACTATTTTACAACAGCCAAACAGCTAATAAAAAGGACACTATTTTCAATGTACTTATTTTTCTTTACCGTAATGTGGTTTTACTTTTTGCTACAGCTTTGGATAAAACAGACTGATAGTTGGAGAATACTATTGTGATTTTATTCTTTATTTTTTTATTTGCAGGCAAGCGCAAATTATCCTTATCCAATACTGCTATTTTACTTATTCTGCTATTCTTATTGCTTCATATTTATGGGGCAAGAATGGCTTATACAAAAAATGAGCTGGCAGAATATTTTAAGAACAGGCTTTATTTAGATCATAACCCTAACGATAGAATAGTGCATTTTAGTTTTGGCTTTTTATTACTTTTTCCTTTTATAGCAATTATTAAAAAAACAATAAAGCATAGGTATTGGATTAATTTTATTGTTTATCAATATGTGTATTTTATCCCTTGCCAGCATTTTTGAACTCATAGAATGGGGAGTCGCTAATTTTACTGATAAAGTGACCGGAGAAACTTATGTGGCAACACAGGGAGACCGATGGGATGCACAAAAGACATTTTGATGGCTATAAAAGGTGCTTTACTTTTTTCATTAATTATATCATTTTCAAAAAAACTTTTAATAAACTAAACTAAAAATAAATTATGAAAAAGATATTCTTCATTTTAGCCATTATACCTTTTTTATGGCAAGCCTCAATATTATAATACCAGTGCTGCAGATAAATTTGTTTACAAGGAAATTGTAGCTACCATTTTTATAAACAATACCTTTTTTGTACCTGGAGATAAATTACAACTCGGTAGAGAGAGTGCCCCTGATAAAACTTTTATGAGTATTTATGATACTAAAGGGGGTTAATTCTTTAACCCTACACAAAAATATCTAAGTAAAGAAATGAGTAATACTTATTTAATTTATAAAGAGAGAAAAAGGAGTAAAAACAGGTTTTTTCCTACGAGCAATTTAAATACAGCCCTATTTTTTTTAGTCCTAAAATACAAAATAAATATTATAAAATTAGTTGGGATGACGCCATAGAAAACCACGAAATAAGGTTGTAAAAAAATAAAAACTAAAGTATAAATATGACCTAAGTTGGCAAAAATATATTTTATGCTTGCAAATAATATTTGCTTACAAATGAGTAAATATTAAGTTTTTTTGATAAACCCGATTATTTCCTTAGTTTTAACCTGAAGAAATACTTCGAACCCATATTTACTAACCATAAATTCTAATCAAAATGGCAGAAAAATTAACAGCGTATTGCATGAAAACAAAAGAAAAAAATGTTGAAATGCTAGAAGCGGTAATCACTAAAACCAGTCGTGGCGGTTACATGGCACAAGGCAACGATGGTAAAGGAAATAAAATGACTACTATGCTAGGAGAAGCAAAAGCATTGCAAGCTGTAAAAGACGGTGTTGCAAAAAAAGGTTGGTAGTTTTGCAAGTAAACTTAAAATACAAATAAAAAGAGTGATCGCATAATTGATCACTCTTTTTAATGGTATTATACTTTGGTTTTTGTCTTTTCTTATAAATTATAACTTAGGTATTTTAAAAACAGGAGGCTTAATTTTTTCTGCCTAATTTCCATATTCACTTAAAAACTTTATTCGCATTAATTTTAATTGTTCCCAGTTAAAATTACCTTCAGCCAGTTCTTCTCTTGCTACATCCAGCGATGATGTTTCGCAGCTTTTAAAATAATCCATAATTTCTTCCTGTTCATATTCATCTACCATTTCATCTATGGCATAACTTAGGTTTAATTTTGTACCGCTTGCCACAATGGTTTCCATTTCTTCCAGCAACTCTTCAATTTTTAGCCCTTTGTTTTTGGCAATGGTTTCCAGAGTCATCTTTTTATCTACATTCTGAATAATAAATATTTTATTATTGTTTCTGTTTACAACACTTTTCATTACAAAATCATCTGGTCTTATAATATCATTTTCTTCGGCATACTTAATTATAACGTCTAAAAATGGCTTACCATAGCGCAACGATTTTCCTTTACTTACACCGCTTATTTTTTCCAGTTCCTCCATTGTTGTGGGAAACATGGTAGCCATATCTTCCAGCGAAGTTTCCAGAAATATTACAAATGGTGGTAATGATTTTTCTTTAGCTACTTTTTTACGCAGATCTTTTAACTGAATAAGTAATTTTTCATCTGCCACACTACTCATTTCTCCCTGCGGACCAGCTTCTTCATCATCTGCATGTGCATCTTCAAATAAATTATTAAGTACAATTTTAAAAGATATAGGTTTTTTTAAAAATGCCTGCCCTTTCTTTGTAATTTTTAATAATCCATATTCCACAATATCTTTTTCCAGTATTCCTTCCAGCAACATTTGCCTTATGAGGCTGTTCCATAAATGTGGCTCCTTGTTATTGCCACTGGCAAATACGTCCAGTTCTTCGTGTCTGTACATTTTTACTGCAGGTGTAGCTTTACCCAATAAAATAAGCAGTACATATTCAATAGCAAACTGCTCTCCCAAAGCTTTTATAACTTTTAATATAGTAATTGCGTCCTCTTTTGCTTCTACTCTTTCTTTTGGATGCAGGCAATTATCGCAATGCCCGCAACTTGCAGCATCATCATAATTTTCTCCAAAATAATACAGTAATGTTTTTCGCCTGCATACACTGCTCTCTGCATACGATACTGTTTCGTTTATAAGCTGGGCACCTACTTCTCTTTCACTCAAACTTTTATCTCGCATTAAATGCTCTAGCTTGCTCACATCTTTATGGGAATAATATAAAATACATTTTCCTTCCAGCCCGTCCCGGCCCGCTCTGCCGGTTTCCTGGTAATAATTTTCTATAGATTTTGGTATGTTATAGTGTATTACAAAGCGTACATCTGGTTTATCTATACCCATACCAAAAGCAATGGTGGCAACGATTACATGCACTTCTTCATTTAAAAATTCATCCTGCCTTTTTGCTCTTAATTTAGCGTCCAGCCCAGCATGGTATGCAACAGCAGATATACCATTTGCATTGAGCATAGCAGCCAGTTCTTCTGTAGTTTTTCTGTTGAGCGTATAAATGATACCGCTTTTATTTTTATGAATTTGTATAAAACGAACAATGCTTTTATTGGTTTGATCCAGATTTACTTTTGGTAAAATTTCGTAATAAAGATTAGGCCTGTTGAAAGAAGAAATAAATATTTTGGGATCTCTCAAACCCAGGTTTTTTACGATATCGCTTTGCACTTTTGGTGTGGCCGTAGCCGTAAGTGCAATAATAGGCACATCAGGATTTATAAGCTCGGTCATTTCTTTAAGCCTGCGGTATTCCGGTCTAAAATCGTGACCCCATTCAGATATACAGTGCGCTTCATCCACAGCAAAAAAAGAAATATCTAGTGTTTTAAAAAACGCTATGTTATCTTCCTTTGTCATTGTTTCTGGTGCTACATACAACAATTTTGTACGCCCGCTGGTAAGATCATCTTTTACAATTTTTACCTGTCCTTTATTTAGAGTACTGTTTAAAAAATGTGCTACATCATCTTTGCTGCTATAGCTTCGTACCAAATCTACCTGGTTTTTCATGAGTGCAATAAGCGGGGAAACTATTATAGCGACTCCCTTACTAAGCATGGCCGGCAACTGGTAACAAAGGCTTTTACCGCCACCGGTTGGCATTATTACGAAGGTATCTTTACCATTCAAAAGATTTTGTATAATTTCTTCCTGGGGTCCTTTGAAGCCATTAAAGCCAAATGTATCTCTTAACTGACTGCTAAGATCTGCAAACGAATTTGTAACAGATGCGGTGCTTTTTTTTGCAGTTGCTTTTTTTGCAACCGGTTTAGATTTTACTGTAGCCATAATAAATAAAGGATCAATAGAGCCTGTTAAGGTGTATAATGAATAAGCAAAAAAACAATGCTTTTCATAACGGGCGGCAAAGTTACTTAATAGCTTTTTACCTTAACGAAATAAACGGTTAAAAGTATCTAAGCAGCCAATTATTTTTCAGTTGTTTAAGATACCGAATATTTTCATGAATAATATTACAACTATACATTTTTTTTTACATGCCCCTTTCTCTTGTGTGTTTTGCATTATGGGTTAATTAAAATAAATTGCGCTCTTGCAATTACCGATAAACGATATTATTAAAAAAAATGCCTTGCGTACTATTAACATGCAGGCCACATCTGTTAATGATCTTGCAGCATTTATAGATGATGATTTTGTAGCTGCCATTCATGCTATAAGTAAATGCAAAGGCAGGCTGGTAATAAGTGGCATTGGCAAAAGTGCAATAGTGGCTCAAAAGATTGTGGCTACCATGAACAGTACAGGCACACCCTCATTATTTATGCATGCCGCAGATGCTATACATGGCGACCTTGGCATGGTGCAGCAGGATGATGTGGTATTGTTGGTGAGCAAAAGTGGAGATAGCCCCGAAATAAAAGTACTCACACCATTTGTAAAAAATTTTGGAAATGTATTAATAGGAATGGTAGGCAATATGCAATCTTACCTGGCTAAACAATGCGATATCATTATAAATACCACTGTTTTGCAGGAGGCATGCCCGCACAACCTTGCGCCTACCAATAGCACTACTGCGCAAATGGTGATGGGAGATGCTATAGCCATTTGCCTGATGGAAAACAAAGGGTTTAAAACAAACGATTTTGCAAAATATCATCCTGGCGGTGCATTAGGAAAAAAACTGTACCTGCGTGTGGCAGATCTTATTTTACTTCACGAAAAGCCTTCTGTAAAAACCACTGATGATATTAAAAATATAATTATAAATATTACCAAAAGCAGACTGGGTGCAGTAGCTGTAACAAATGAGGCTGGTGTATTAAAAGGCATTGTTACCGATGGAGACATTAGAAGAATGCTTGAGAAATATCATGATTTTACCGGACTCACAGCTATAGATATAATGAGCAATAGCCCCAAGAGTATTGAAAGCGATGTGTTGGCTGTGCATGCTTTGGAGCAAATGAAGGCTAGCAACATTAGCCAACTTATAGTAATGAATAATGGCTTGTATGCTGGAATAGTACATTTACACGACCTTATAAAAGAAGGTATTATTTAGATTAACCCCACTGAACGCACTATGAATAAAAAAAATTACGTAGCCATTATGGCGGGAGGTATTGGCAGTAGGTTTTGGCCCATGAGCAGAACAGAAATGCCCAAACAATTTTTAGATATTTTAAACATTGGTCGCACTTTAATACAATCTACTTACGACCGCTTTGCTACATTTATACCTGTTGAAAATATTTATGTGGTTACTGCTTTAGCTTACAGGGATATTGTAAAAAAACAATTACCTAACATTCCGGAGAAAAACATTTTATGCGAACCATCCCGAAAAAACACAGCGCCTTGTATTGCATTTATCTCTTACAAACTAAATGAACTGGACCCTAACGCTAATTTAATTTGTGCTCCGGCAGATCATCTTATTACAGAAACTGAAGCATTTATTGAAACCTGTAAAAAAGCATTGCATTTTACATCTCACATAAAAGCACTGGTAACGCTTGGCATAAAACCTGCTAATCCTAATACGGGCTATGGCTACATACAATACGAATCATTAGCCGCAGGCGAAAATATTTTTAAAGTAAAATTGTTTACGGAAAAGCCTGACAAAGAACTTGCAAAAACATTTGTAGCCAGCGGCGACTTTTTGTGGAATGCCGGCATTTTTGTATGGCAGATAAAAAATATTGTAAAAGCCTTTGAAAAAAATGCACCGGAAATACATGAAGTGTTCGAAGCCGAAAAAGTATTTTTTAATACTGATGAAGAAAACGAAGCGATTGAAAGGATTTACCCTCAGTGTACAAATATTTCTATAGATTATGCAATAATGGAAAAAGCAGACAATGTATATGTAATACCTGCATCTTTTGGCTGGAGCGACCTTGGTACGTGGACTAGTGCTTACGAAACATTTGAAAAAGATTACCTGGACAACGCTGTAGGCGGCAACGAAGTAATCATTATTGATGCTACTAAAAATATGGTGCAGGTACAGCAAAATAAATTGGTGGTGTTGCAGGGGCTGGATGATTTTATTGTGGTAGATACAGCAGATGTTTTACTGATATGTAAAAAAGACAAAGAGCAGGAAATAAAAGATTATGTGGCAGAAGTAAAAAGAAACAAGGGAGACAAATATGTTTAGTTGTTTGCAGGGAATACTATTAAAGTTCTTTTTTCGTTAGTTTTATTTAAGAATTTATATTTTTTACCTGCAAACTATACTCCTGCAAATGAATAATTTTTTAAAAAGCAATGCACGTATGTGCCTGTTTTGTACTTTAGTAATGTCCACTATTATTACAGGCTGCCAACTAAATAATTCCCAAAAAGAAAAAACTGGATTATCTGAAGAGCATGAGGCGTATGATGGGCCAGATAAAGCAGCGGCTTTTGAATTTATGCGTACCAAAGATCCTGTTTTAGGTACTGTACCTACCGAGAGATTGCTTTTTGCTATGGATCAAACTATAGCTTCTAAACAAACTGCACCGGCATTTACCTCTGCGTTTGGTTCGTGGATAGAAAGAGGCCCAAACAGTGATGCCGTGGGTCCATCCAGCGGAAACACCAGACCTAATAGTGATGTGGCCGCAGGAAGAGTAAGAGCAATTATGGTAGACTCTGCAGATGCTACAAAAAAAACGGTATGGGTGGCAAGCGTAGCAGGAGGTTTATGGAAAACGACCGATATAACTACTTCCCCCGCAAACTGGATTTTGGTAAATGATTTTTTAAGTAATCTTGCTATTACCAATATTTGCCAGGATCCTACAAACAGTAACACTATGTATTTTTGTACGGGAGAGGCATTTTACAATGCTGATGCGGTAAATGGAGTGGGTGTTTTTAAAAGCACAGATCATGGAGTTAACTGGACACAACTGGCTACAACAAGTTCATTTAAAAGTTGCACAAAAATATTATGCGATTATCAGGGTAATATATATCTAGCCACAAGAGGAAATGGCTTAAGGCGGTCTGTAAACGGAGGTAGCACATGGACAAACATTACACCCACCGGAATGACAAATGATATTTGTGACCTGGAAATAAATTCTACCAGTGCCGCTGGTCGCCTGCACGTGGTAGCAGGAATATTTACTGCACAAAGTTATAAATATACAGATGTGCCGTCTACGGCAACCAGTGCTGCGGGGTGGAATGCCCCGGCAACTGCTTTTCCAAGTTATGATAACAGAGCCGAAATTGCTGTGAAAGGAAATACATTGTATGCATTGCCTGCAGATGCTTCTAACCAGGTACCAACCATTTATAAATCTGCCGATGGAGGAGCTAATTGGGCGGCTACAACATCTCAGCCTAATGCGGGTAACTGGGCAAGTGGCCAGGGCTGGTATGCACTGGGTGTAGATATAAACCCTGCCAATACCAACGAATGTATTATAGGCGGATTAGATTCCTGGAAAACCACCGACGGTGGTGCAACCTGGAATCAACTTTCTACCTGGGTAGGTACAACCGGCCAGTATGTACATGCAGATATTCATAAAATTTTGTGGTATGATGCTGGCAATAAATTACTATTTGGCTGCGATGGTGGTGTGCATTATTCTGCTAATAAAGGCGTAACTATAAGAGATAGGAACACAGGGTTAAGAGTAAAACAATTTTACTCCTGTGCTGCACATCCCACTAATTTAAATTATTTTTTAGCAGGAGCACAGGATAATGGAAGTCATGCTTTTTCTGCTGCCGGCTTAGGTGCCACATCAGAAGTTACCGGTGGTGATGGGTGCTATGTTCATATTGACCAAAACCAGCCGCAATACCAGTTTACATCGTACACTTTTAATGATTATTCCAGAAGTACAAATAGTGGCGCTTCGTGGAGCAACGTGACTTTATCCACAAGCGCAGGGCAATTTATAAACCCTACAGATTATGATGATGTAGCCAATATTATGTATTGCAGCGATGCTGCAGGAGGTTACCGCAGGTGGACAAATCCTCAAACAGGCAGTACGAGTGCTGTTGTTTCTATAACAGCTATTGGTGCCAGTAATTCGGTTTCTGCCATTACCGTTTCACCTTATACATCAAATAGAATTTATTTAGGTACTTATTCTTATAACACATCTACAGGCACACCATTATCTTCTACTGTGAGCTATGTAGATGCTGCAAATACAACAGCATCAGGAAGTGCAGGTGTAAACATTACTGCAGGGTTGCCTACATCAGGCTCTGTATCCTGCATCGCAGTAGGTACTACTGATAATAATTTAATGGTTTGCTATTCTAACTATGGCGTAAACAGCATTTGGGTAAGTAGTAATGCTGGTACTAGCTGGACGAGTATAGAAGGTAACCTACCCGATATGCCTGTGCGCTGGTGTATGTTTGCCCCTGGCGATAATAGTAAAGCAATAATAGCAACAGAAACGGGCGTATGGCTTACACAAGCTTTAAGCGCTGCAACTACCAACTGGATATCTAGCCCTACCTTTCCGGCAGTACGCACAGATATGCTTCAATACCGCAGCGCAGATAAGATGGTAATAGCCGCTACACATGGGCGTGGTTTATGGACGCAAACTGCAGCATCTATTTTACCACTAAATAATTTTATTTTAAAAGGAAATTTAAATGGTAATACTGCGAGTTTTAACTGGCAATATGAAGATTTACCTGCAGGGGCAATATTTGATGTGGAGTTTTCAACGGATGGTATTCATTTTTTAAAAGTAGCTTCTTTGCAAAAGGGCAACAGCAGCAACTATAGTTTTAAATATGAGCAGCCTGATGCACAAAATTTTTACTACCGCATAAAAGGATTAGAAAATTCGGGGAATATAAAATATTCCAACAGCATCAGGTTATTTAAAAACAACAATGCTAATAAAAATTTTGGTATTGTAAAATTGTATCCTAATCCTACTACAAACAACCTCGGCATTAATTTTAATACAACAGAGCAGGGAATGGCAAGTTATCTGATAACAGCTACTGGCGGGCAGGTAGTATGGCGCAAACAAGCATTTATTTCTTTTACAGGAAACAGCAATATAACAGAAGATATAACCTCACTACAACCAGGATCTTATATTTTCACCATAATTTTAAATGGCAAAAAGACAACCCAATCCTTTATAAAAAAATAATAAATAATTTTATAAAGTGGCTGATTTTATACAAAAGACAGCCACTTTATTTTTTGTAAGCCGCTGCAATAAATAATATGACATTATCTTTATGCCATTAACATAAAAACCAGTTGAAAAAAATCTTTGTATTCATATTATTCTTGGTATTGGTTTTTAGCCAGGTGGGTTATTATTTTGTTTCTGTTACCCAACAGCATTTTCATAAAATAGCTTTACGTAAAAAAATCGTAGAACAACTGGATAAAAAAGAGTTGATAGCAATATCGTTTGCAGATAATGCAGCAAAAATTTTATGGGAAGAGAAAGGAAAGGAGTTTTCTTTGAATGGTAAAATGTATGATATCGTAAAAAAAGACAGCTCTGCCGGCAAGCTGATTTTTTATTGTGTAGATGATGAAACCGAAGCAAGACTAGTTGCAAAATATACTTCTAACACCAAAAATAATACTTCGAAAAAAATAAATAATACAGAAAAAACCAATGTCCTTTTCTGTGAACAATTTATACTATTTATCTGTGATGCATTGGCCAAAACAACCGCTGAAAATCTTTACAGTAGTGCATTAACATACAGCTACGAAAATACCACTTCTCCCCCGCCCAAAAATTTCATTTAATAAAACAGAGAAAAATTATACTGTGTTGTTTGTATTATTTACAAACGGCTTATTGTTATTTACCTTAACTAGTTAAAATGAAATTAAAAATCTTATCAGTATTAGTATGCTTTCTTGTAACATCTTTTGGGTTTGCACAAACATTAAAAGGAAAAGTTACCGATGGTGTAAGCGGTTCACCGATTGAAGGTGTAAATGTATTTTTTTCTGCAAAGAATACAGTGCAAACAAATACAGATGGCGTATTTTCTATAGAATGTAAAAGCCCGCTGGTATTAACTGTATCGTTTGTTGGATACGTAATTTACCAGCAAAGAATAAATGACTGCAGTAAAGAATTAACCATTGCTTTGGTACGCAAAGAAACCAATTTAGATGAAGTGGAAATAACTGCTACCTCTGCGCAAAATAAGTTACTGTTATATCAACCTGCATCCATCACAAAATTATCTACAGTAGAATTAAAAAGGGGAAATGGATTATTTTTTGATGATGCTATTAATGCAAATGTACCGGGTGTTACTATGAACAGAAGATCAGTTTCCGGCGGACAGCAATTAAACATTCGTGGCTATGGTAATGGTAGCCGCGGCACAAGAGGGATAAGCAGCAACTTTGACGGGCAAGGTTACAAAGTTTATTTAAATGGAATACCAGTAACTGATGCAGAAGGAATTACTACCTTAGATGATATTGATTTTGGTTCTATAGGAAATGTAGAAGTAACCAAAGGCCCTGCAGGAACGCTTTACGGGCTTGCCATTGCAGGTGCCGTAAATCTAAAAACAATAACTCCCGAGAAAGGAAAAACATCAATAGGGCAAGAAGTAATGTTGGGCAATTATGGTTTGCAACGTTATACCACTACCCTGCAAATGGGTTTAGATAAATCATCTGTAGTTGTCAATTACGGGCATCAAAAGTCTGATGGCTTTTCTTACCACAATACATCTAAAAAATATTTTGTAAACCTGGTCGCTAATTTTACGCCAAACGAAAAACAAACAGTTACAACCTATTTTGGGTATAGCAGTAGTTATGATCAGCGCCTAGGAGAATTAACTTTGGATCAGTATGCAGCCAATGATTACTCCGGCAACGTTACAGGATATATTGCTAGAGATGCACACAGCCACGTAACTACCCTTAGAGCGGGAATTGGACATACCTATCAATTTAATAAAAATATTGTAAACACTACAACCGCTTTTGGTACAGGCTTTACGAGCGATGCAAGTTCTGCAGGTGGTTGGGCAGATAAAAGTACTTTAAATATAGGCTTACGATCTACATTTGATACAAAATTTTCTTTGCAAAATAATATAACTTTAAGTGGTATTACAGGCATTGAAACACAAAAACAAAATGGGCAAACCATTGGGTACAGCATGAAACAAAGTCCGTTTGATTTATTAACCAGTACAACAAATCCCTGGGTTATTGGCCGCCCTTATTTTGTTATAAATACTGCATCATCAAATAATGCTGTTGTAGCAAGTACTACTTCTTTATTTACAGAATGGACGCTTGCATTGCCACAGGATTTATCTGTAACCGCAGGCTTTGGGGTAAGCAATCAAAAATTAAGTTTGAATGACAGGTTTAATACAGTAACCATAACCAGACCATCGCAATATGATACCAGCTACAAAGCAATGGTATCTCCACATTTTGCCATCAATAAGGTTTTCAGCAAAAAGTTTTCACTATATGCATCTTACAGTAAAGCATATAAAGCGCCGGTAAGTGCTTATTTTTTTGTAACAACACCTGCCACGCCAGTTATAAGCAGCAGAATTAATAATGACCTAAAACCAGAAATAGGTAACCAGTTTGAAATAGGTACAAAAGGAAGTTTGTTTAACAATAAACTTAGTTATCAATTAGCCTATTTTAATGCCATTTTTTCTAACAAAATGACAACCGTAGCAGTGCCATATAACGCTACAACCACTTTATACAGCTATGTTGTAAATGGCGGAAAGCAAGATAACAAAGGATTTGAGGCTGCCATAAAATATACAGCTTATGAAGCTAATAAAGGATTTTTTATTGCAATAAAACCATTTGCGAATCTTACCTATTCTAATTTTAAATACAAAGATTTTAAATATCAAACAGTTGGTAAATCAATTGTAACTCCTGCAAAGGATAGTGCATTTACTACGGATTACAGCAACCATTATGTAGCGGGTGTTGCAAAATTTGTAGGTAATGTTGGTATAGATGTAATGATGAAATATGGCTTGTATACGAACATAAGTTTTAATCATAAAGATGGAATGCCCATAACTTCTGAAGGTACTTATTTTGCACCGGGTTATAATTTACTGAATGCAAAAATTGGTATAAACCGAAGTATTGGTAAACACTTTGATACAGATGCTTATTTTGGTGTAAATAATATTACAGAAACAAAATATTATTTAATGGTATTCGTAAACCAGTTGCCGGATGCATATATACCTGCACCCAACAAAGCCACTTATTTTGCTGGCATTAATTTAAAATATAATTTTTAATTTTTACAAAAGGAGCAGTTTTACTGCTCCTTTACTATTTAAATAATATGAAAAAATTATTACTTTTTTTGCTGATAAGTTTTGCATTATTTTCCTGCGGACGTTTTGGCAACCATGAAATAAATGGCAAAAAAGATCAGCGAATAGTTTGCCTTAGCAAACACCTCACAGAAATCGTTTTTGCATTGGGTAAGGGTCATAATATTGTAGCAGTAGATCTTAGCAGCACTTATCCCGATAGTGCCAAACTACTAAAAACAGTAGGTTATCACCGTGCATTGAGCCCGGAGAGTATCATTGCCATGGCACCCGATCTTGTAATACATAGCAACGACATTGGGCCGGAAAATGTGTTACCGCAAATAACGAAAGCAGGGCTTAATATAAAAGCATTTGGCGGTGCAAATACAATAGACAGTGCAAAATCACTTATCAAAGAATTAGGTATTTTTTTCGAGATCACAAAAAAAGCAGATACGCTTATTGCACAAATGACAGCCTCTATAAATGCAGCAGCAGATACATTAAAAATCATAAATATTACTGATACACCCACAGTAATGATTATACATTTTGGCAGAGCAAACAATGTATATTTTGTAATGAGCGGCCGCAATGGTGCGGGCGAAAAAATGATTGCACTTGCCGGGGCAAAAACTGTAAAATATGACGCAAAAGGTGCAAGGCAAATAAGTGCCGAAGCTATTGCTACAGCCAATCCTGATATAATTATTGCTACAGATTATGGCTATGACCAGATGGGAAGTATGGATAAATTTATATCAAACGTACCCGGCATTGCACTTACCAATGCAGGCAAAAATAAACGAATTGTTCGCTTTGAAGAACATGACCTTATTTACTTTGGCCCACGCACCGGCGAAAATATTATTAAGCTTATAAAACTATTGCATCCTAAAAAATAATGTACAAAAAAAATAATATTTTCTTTACAGTTGCAATTATCATTTTAATTATTGTGCTTTTATGTGCTATTGCATTTGGTGCAGTTTCCATTTTACCTTTCGAAATGTTTTATTCTTTGAAACATTTCTTTACTGGCAAAGAACCAGCAAATATTTATGAAGCAGTTTTTTTGCAATTGCGTTTGCCAAGGGTTTTATTGTGTGCCATTGCAGGTGCTGTACTTGCATCATCGGGCGTGCTTATGCAAGGGCTTTTTAGAAACCCCATTGTAGAGCCCGGGCTTGTAGGAACCAGTGCAGGAGCAGCTTTTGGGTCATCCATTGCGTTTGTACTGGCAGCAGGCATGAGCCCTCAGATAAAATCTTTTACGGGACCATTTCTTGTTCCCATTTTTGCTTTTGGTGGCGGCTTATTAGCTACATACATTGTTTATTCATTTGCAAAAACGGCGGGTAAAATATCTGCAACATCTTTGCTGCTTGTAGGCGTTGCCATTAATGCAGCCGGCCTTAGCGGTACCGGTTTTATGAATTATATAGCAAGAGATCCGCAGGCAAGAAGCATTACATTCTGGAATCTGGGTTCGTTTTCCGGCGCATCGTGGCTGCAGGTAATCATCACCTTTATAGTGGCAGGTACTGTTTTATTTATTGCTTTTAAATCATCCAAACAATTAAATGCATTATTGCTGGGCGATGAAGAAGCGGCTTATCTTGGTACAGATACCAACAAACTGAAGAAGAGAATCATGATACTTAATACTGCTATGGTAGCCGTAGTTACTGCATTTGCGGGTGTTATCAGTTTTGTGGGGCTTATTGTACCACATATTGTACGGCTGCTTATTGGCAGCGATAATAAAAAAGTTTTACCTGCATCTGTGATATGCGGTGCTATTGTACTCACAGTGGCAGATGTTATTGCAAGATTACTACTAACCCCTGCAGAAATCCCGATTGGCATTATCACATCGCTGGTTGGTGCTCCCATTTTTATTGTGTTACTCAAAAAATTTGCTTTGCTCCATAATAATCCATCTGCCAATGATTAGCATAAAAAATGTACAATACAATATTGGTAAAACAGAGATTATAAAAAATATCAGTGCAGATATTTTACCCGGTGAGTTTACGATGATATTGGGTACAAATGGTTCTGGTAAATCTACATTACTAAAATTATTTAGCGGTACCATTGCTCCTGTAAGCGGAGAAATATTTTATGGCAATGAAAAATTATCGGCTTTAAAAACAGAAAACATTTCCAAAATACGTGCGGTGCTCAGCCAGCGTACAGAAGTTGGTTTCCCCATAACAGCGGCCGAAGTGGTGATGATGGGACGGTACCCGCATTTTAACTTTAACCCCAATAAAAAAGATCAAGATATTGTACATGAAGTAATGACTTTGATGGATCTAGAAAAGTTCGCCCACAGAAATTATCTTACACTCAGCGGCGGAGAAAAACAAAGAATACAATTTGCCCGGGCACTGGTACAAATATGGAAAACAGGCCCGCAAACTATTTCTTATCTTTTTATGGATGAGCCACTCACCGGGCTGGATATTCATTACCAGCAATCATTTTTAAAAATTGCCACATCACTCCTACACGAAAAATTAATTTTGGTAGCGGTAATGCATGATATAAATCTTGCTATGCAATATGCACATAAAGTAATTTTTTTAAAGGATGGGATGCTTGCTGCTGCAGGTAATACAAAAGATATTATTTCGGAGGAACTAATAGAAAATGTTTTTGCAGTAAAAACAACTTTTATAAATAACCCGCACACCAATACAGCAATAATGATTTACACGGAAAATTAATTGTTTAAAAAAATTAAAACTTGCTTTCGTAATTTACAGTTTAATAAAACACTACAAAACAACAATAGTATTTATACATGCAACCTACCATAAAAAGTAAACTGCCCTATGCAGGTACAACCATATTTACAGAAATGAGCGTACTTGCTGCAGAACACAACGCTATAAATCTTGGGCAGGGCTTTCCTGATTTTGATATGAGCCCGCAGTTGGTTAGTCTTGTAAACAAAGCTATGCAGGCGGGAAACAACCAGTACGTACACATGAATGGGTTACCACTGTTACGAGAAAGAATAGCCGAAAAAATTGAAAAATTATATGCTGCAAAAGTAAATGCAACAAACGAAATAACGGTAACACCCGGCGGCACCTATGCTTTATATACCGCATTTACAACCATATTACAAAAAGGCGATGAAGTAATTATTTTTGAACCGGCCTACGATTGTTATATTCCTGCCATAGAATTAAACGGTGCTGTTGCAGTAACGATTCCATTATTATTACCCAGTTATAAAATTGACTGGATTGCAGTAAAAGAAAAAATAAATCCTGCTACAAAAGCAATACTGATAAACTCTCCCCATAACCCCACTGGTGCTGTTATAGACGAAGCAGATATTGATGCATTAAAAGCAATTGTAAAAGATACCGGCATATTTATTTTGAGCGATGAAGTGTATGAACATTTAATATTTGATGGTAAAAAACATTTATCAATTTTAAAATATCCGGAATTATACGAACGCAGTTTTGTACATTTTTCTTTTGGCAAAACCTATCATTGTACCGGCTGGAAACTTGGGTATTGTGTAGCGCCAGCTTCTCTTACAAAAGAGTTTAGAAAGGTGCACCAGTTTAATGCATTTACCAGTTTTGGTCCTACACAATATGCCCTTGCCGAGTTTTTGCAACAGGAAAATGAATACCTGCAACTGGGCAGTTTTGTGCAGCAAAAAAGAGATTATTTTATGCAATTAATGACCGAAACAAAATTTGCAGCCCTGCCCTCTTATGGCAGTTATTTTCAATTGTACAGCTACGCAAATATTACAGATGAAAAAGAAAAAGATTTTGCGGTAAGGCTCACAAAAGATTATGGTGTAACAACTATCCCTGTAAGTGCATTTTACCGCCAGCCTACAGAAAATAAAGTACTACGTTTTTGTTTTACCAAAAAAGAAAGTACGCTGGAAGCTGCTGCGGAGAAGCTTTTGAAATTATAGTTCTTTAATAAACTACCCGATACACATCTTATTTTTAGCAGTCGATTTTAATCATTAATTTCTTCGCTACTTTCTTATTGCATAGTTTGCAAATATCTTTCAGCTTTTGCCAGGTCTTCGGGTACATCTATTTTTATACCTGCATCTTCTGTTTCTACCATTTTAATTTGTACGCCATTCTCCAAATACCTTAACTGTTCCAATTTTTCTGCAGCTTCCAGCGGTGTTATTTTCCATTTTGTAAACTGCAGCAATGCTTCTTTACGAAAACCGTAAACCCCTATATGTTCATAATAAACAGGCTTAATATTTTCATCTCTCCAATAAGGTATTACGCTACGGCTAAAGAGTAAAGCATTATTATTTTTATCTACAGTTACTTTTACAAGATTAGGATTTGTAATCAGCGAGAGATCTGTAAATATTTTCATTGGCGAAGCAACGTGTATTTTTTTTTCTTCATCAAGTACAAAAACATCAATCATTTTTTTTAATAATAATGCGTTTACGAAAGGTTCATCGCCCTGCACATTAATAACAATATCTGTTTCCATATCTGCCACTGCTTCTGCAATACGATCGCTACCACTTTCGTGCAGCGCCTTGCTCATTATAGCTTTGCCACCATTACTGCTTATTTCATTAAATATTACTTCGTGGTCTGTTACTACAAAAACATCATCGAACAAGCCCGTAAGCATAGTATTATCATAGGTGGTTCGTATAACCGTTTTACTACCGAGGGGTTGTATTAGTTTAAAAGGAAACCTTGTGGCAGCGTAGCGTGCGGGTATCATTGCGATGATTTTCATTCCTTAAATGTAAGAATAGTTGCCACAGATTAATAAAATAAATTTTATTAATTACTCCATCTCATGGGCTGTTATTGTTTCGGGCAGGGTTTTACTTTCGTATCCGCAATGGGCACATTTGTACATCATTTCCGGAGATACGGCATAAGAAGAAAAAACCCAGGTGAGAATAGTAGTAAAAATATTAGAAGCCTTTTGAGATATTACATATTCTATTTCGTGTTTGTTGCATCGTGGACAGATTGCAGCTTTCATATAATCATCGTGAAAATGTTGTAATAAAACCCTTGCAGCCGTTTCATCATCTATATTTACTGCGAGTTTTATTCCGCCAATAGCGTTGCTCAGTATCGGATCAATAGTTACCGTATATTCATCTTTTAAATAACAATGAATATCTTGATCTAACATTTTACTCAGCAAAAG
>JANXXM010000113.1 GCA_025350645.1 Ferruginibacter sp. | reverse complement strand
TACTGTCTTAATTCTTATTTCAGGTTGTCGTATACAACCTGTAAAACAGCTTTACAAACATCTATCTGATCTGGGGGCACTAATTGCAGCGCCTCATTGAGCGTTTCTTCTGCAAGTGCCATCGTTTGTTCTTGTAAAGTCTGTGCTTCCTGGGTGAGGTAAATCATATTTATGCGCCTGTCTTGTTTTGAGGAGACCCTTTTTACCAGGTTTAATTTTTCAAGGTTGTCTACAAGCCTCGTAATACTTGGCTTATCCCTGAAAGTATAATTACATAATTCCTGCTGACTTTTACCGTCTTCCTTCCACAAATGGTATAAAACACTCCATTGCTCAATGGTAATGTCTACGCCAGACTGCTTAAAGTTTTTTTGCAATCGTCTTGCAATTGCAGTACTCGCTTTGCCAGTAATAAAACTGTATAATTCGCTTTTTTTAAATTGGTTGTTGGGCATATAGTTGTTTAAACAACTAAATAAAGGTAAACAAAGATTTCAATTTTCTAAAAAATATTTTTGTTAAATCAAATTGGAAAAAATGAAAGGTTTTGCTGCAAACATTTAGGGGTAGGCGGGGTCTAATATTGTAGCAGAATATTTACATCAATTCTTTCCTCAATTGTTCAGAAGTTTTGCTGCTGCCATCATGGCTCCAGCCTGGAGGCATAAAAAGATATTTAATCTTTGTTGTAAAAGAAATATTTCTTTTCAGATCAGCAGCCATATTTTTCCATTCGTGAAATACATGGTTAAAGGGATTATCCGCATTATTCGGTTGTTTGGTAAGTCCGTATTTTACAGGTTCCTCCGGTAATTCATCCTGAAATGTACCAAACATTCTATCCCAGATAATAAGACACATTCCCATATTTTTATCTAAGTAAATAATATTGCTGGCATGATGAACCCTGTGATGTGCGGGGGTTACAAAAACAGCTTCAAACCAGCGGGGCATTTTTTTTATATACTGGGTATGCACCAATATGCCATAAGTTTGAGTAATAGAGTACATGAATACAATATCCAATGGATGAAAACCCATTAGCGCAATGGGAATAAAATATACGAACCTATATACTGGTTGAAAAACAGATGATCTAAAACCATTGGTAAGATTAAACTCTTCTGAGGAGTGATGTGTTAGATGTACTGCCCAAAAAAGCCTGGAATAATGATCAATAATATGTTCTATATAAAAAGCAACATCTTCCAAAATAAAAAGCACAAACCAATACAAATAGGCATTTTCAATCTTAAAAAAATGATGATGATAACACCACATTAATACACTTACATAAAATGCCCAGCGTAAAAAAAGATCTAGCCCGGCATTCATCAGGGTTAAATATACGTTTTGAATAACTCCTTTTGTACTGTAAAGCCTTTTATTTCCCCAGTTACTCATTAAAATTTCTGCTCCTATAAAAATAATATAGATAGGCACAGATATTAAAAGGAACCATGTTTCTCTGGAAGATTGCATTAGGAAATTTCAGTTTTAAAAGGACAGCATTTTTCTATTTTATTAAACAACCATTATTTCTTTTTCTTTTGAGGCAAGATGCTTTTCCACTAAAGATATAAATTTATCGGTTGTGGTTTGAGCTTCTGCTTCTGCCTCTTTGCATTCATCTTCGCTGGCGCCGTCTTTTTGTAATTTTTTTATTTGTTCTATTGCATCTCTGCGTATATTTCTTACAGATACTTTTGCATGTTCTCCTTCTGCGTTACATTTTTTTACCAATTCTTTTCTGCGCTCTTCGGTAAGTGGTGGCAAGTATAACCGGATTACGATACCATCATTTTGTGGATTTATACCAATATTGGCCGCAATAATGGCTCTTTCTATTGGCTGCAGCATATTTTTTTCCCATGGTGTTACTGCAATGGTGCGTGCATCCAGCGTGGCAATATTTGCAACCTGGCTTATTGCCGTAGGGCTTCCATAATATTCTACCATTATACCATCCAGCATTACGGGACTAGCCTTGCCAGCTCTAATTTTAGAAAGTTCTCCCTCCAGGTGATTTATTGCTTTGCTCATAGAAGAAGATGTTTCCTCTTGTATTAAACTTAATTCTTCTGACATAATGTGATTATAAGTGTGTGCAAAGCTAAAAAAATCTGATGTGGTTTCATCAGATTTTTAATATTTTAACCGTAAATGTTTAATTATTAATCCATTTCTACTACCTCGCTGGTAGCAAAGCTCATTATTTTTGCAGCCGGTTGTAACTGGATATCTTCATTACTTATGGTATAAACCTGTTTTGCTTTTTGCCGAAGCAGATAAACTATACCAGTAAGGGCAAAAGCCATTGCCAGCAAAATTCCAATGAGTAAAGTTGTATTTAAATTTCTAAGGGCAAAAGATGTAGCTATAAATACTACTGTTGTGCCTATTAGTGTAAGCGTAATTTTTTTATGAGAAAATCCAAGATCCAGCAAATAATGATGTATATGTATTCTATCAGGACTAAAAGGCGATCGTCTGTCTAAAATTCGCAAACCAAAAACCCTTAAAGTGTCAAAAAGAGGTATTATTAAAACTGCAAAACCCATAGCTGGCGAAGCAGTAAAACTAAAACTATTGCCTGCAACTCCGGCAACATTTATAAATTTTATTACCAATATTGAATTTATAAGCCCCAGTAAAAGTGAACCAGTATCTCCCATAAAAATTTTTGCCGGAGAAAAATTATAAATTAGAAAAGCCAGCGTTGCTCCCGATAAAGATAGCGACATCACAGCATAAGGTAATTGCTTGGAGAAAAAGAAATATATACCAAAAACCAATGTAGTAATAACGCCAAGAGACCCGGCCAGTCCATCAACACCATCAATAAGGTTAAAAGAGTTGGTAATAACTATAATCGTAAACACAGTAAGTGCTACGCTTGCAAAATAGGGTATTTCATAAATTCCTAAAAAACCGTGCATGTTATTTAAATGAACATTGCCAAATTTTATTATAATAGCTGCGGCTACAAGCTGACCTATCAGTTTTTTATTCGCTGATAATACAAGAATATCATCTTTTAAACCCAGAAAAAATATTACAATTGCTGCAGCAGCAAAATATTGTAATTCTGGTGCCGCAGGAGATCCCATAAGGGTAGCAATAATAAAACCACCGAATATCCCTAATCCACCAAGAGTTGGTATTACGGCTTTATGCACTTTTCTTTCGTCAGGCTCGTCAAAAAGCTTCTTATTTTTTGCAATCTGTATTATTACCGGTATAGAAAAATATGTAACAAGAAAAGCCAACGCTGCACTGAGAATAATGTTATCCATAAAATGGGTTAAACCTGATTATTGCAAATGTATTAAATAAACTGTTTACTTATCGTCATTTATTAGCAATAAGTATACTAAGGCATTCTGCTAACAGATGATGTAATGATTATTTAATAACAAGAACGTTACCAATTAGCCATTATTACATTCTTTTAAAATAATAACCGGCTATTTTCAAAAAAATGGATCGTTTTAAAGTAGGTTTGTAGCATTAAAAATTATCAACGTTAAATAAATTACCAGTTATGGATAAACTTACAGATATAGCAACACAGATACGAAGGGATATTGTGAGAATGGTACATGGGGTGCAAAGCGGGCATCCCGGAGGTTCACTGGGATGTACAGAATTTTTTACGGCATTGTATTTTGACATAATGAAACACAATCCAGATTTTAAAATGAAAGGGGAAGGGGAAGATATTTTTTTTCTGAGTAATGGGCATATTTCGCCCGTATTTTACAGCACGCTTGCACGCAGTAGTTATTTTCCTATAGCTGAATTAGCTACTTTTAGAAAATTAAATAGCAGATTACAGGGACATCCTACTACGCACGAGCATTTGCCTGGCATACGCATTGCAAGCGGCTCTCTCGGGCAGGGGATGAGTGTGGCGATTGGTGCAGCTTTGGCGAAAAAAATGAATGGAGACGACCGAACCGTTTTTTCGCTTCATGGCGATGGCGAACTGGAAGAAGGTCAAAACTGGGAAGCTATAATGTTTGCCGGAAGCAAACATATAGATAATTTAATTTCTACAATAGACTGGAACGGACAGCAAATAGATGGCACCACAGAAAAAGTAATGAGCTTGGGCAACTTGCATGCAAAATTTGAAGCATTTGGATGGGATGTTATGGAAATGGATGGCAATAATATAGATGCAGTTTTAGCAGGACTTAAAGAAGCTAAAACCAGAACTGGAAAAGGAAAACCAGTAATGATACTTATGAAAACAATTATGGGCAAAGGGGTAAGTTTTATGGAAGGAAGACACGAGTGGCATGGAATAGCCCCCAATGATGAACAGCTTAGACTGGCATTAACGGAATTACCGGAAACACTGGGAGATTATTAAAATGATATCATTTTTTTAAAGCTGTATTCTTATAAGAATAGGGCTTTCTTATTGATTGGTAAAAATAGTCAGGTAAATTATTCCACACTTCCCTTTTTTCTGTGTAATAAAAATTTTAAAAGTATAATTACAAAATTTAAAAAGTATATATTTTTCTTATGAAAATGATGAAGTGCCAAAGGCTACAATATATTTTCTAATTGTTTAAAATGGGTAATGGTGTGGGTAGGTAAAATATCTCCTGCATCTGCATGTATATGGTTTACAAAAACAGCATCCATACCTGCATGGAGTGCACCCTGTACATCTGCATTCAGGTTATCGCCGAGCATTATACTGTTTTGCATACTAGTGTCTGCGAGTGATATGGCAAATTCAAAAATTTCCTTTTTGGGTTTTAAACTATTACTTATTTCTGAAGTGATGAGATGAGTAAAATATTTATCAAGCCCGCTGTTTTGTAATTTTCTTTTTTGTATTCTTTCAAAACCATTGGTGATGAGGTGCATATTGTATCCTTTGGCTGCGAGGTAATCCAATATCTCTTTTGTATAAGGGAAAACTTCATTCTTAGTTGGTAGTATTTCTAAAAACTGGTAACTCAGTGTTTTGGAAAGTGGTTCATCTGCTATCTTAAAATCCAGCAAAGTGCGCCACATTCTTTTTAGCTTTAGTTCCTCTACCCCAATAAAGCCTTGCTCATACCGCTGCCACAAATGCGTATTATGCACCATGTATCTTTCATAAAATTGTTGAAAAGATGCTTTTGTTTTATCTGCAAGGTTATGCGTGAGATAGAGATCAGATAAGGTTTGTGAAGCATTGGTATCAAAGTCCCAGAGTGTATGATCCAAATCAAAAAAAAGATGTTTATAAGCAGGCATTAATATAAATTTAAAATACAGTTTTTCAGCAGGTTTATTACAATAAGCAGCCGATAATAAACTTTACTTTTGTAAAATTAAGCTAATTAAAATTTATCCTAAATGAATATAGTAATTACCGGAGCCTCTAGAGGTATTGGAAATGCGGTTGCAAAAAAGTTTGCTGCAGCTGGTTATACCTTATTATTGTGCTCAAGAAAAAAAGAAACGTTGGAAGAAGCTGCTATGGATATAAAAATAACTTTTCCACAATGTGAAATATTTACCATGGCAGCAAATCTTGCTGACAAAACTGAAGCGTGTAGTTTTGCTGACTGGTGCCTTAGCCATGGCATCCCAGATATTTTAATAAATAACGCTGGGGGCTTTTTACCCGGTAATATTCTGGAGGAAGCAGAGGGTGCTTTAGAGGATATGATGAACAATAATGTATTTAGTGCCTATTATATTACCAGAAAAATTGCCCCGATGATGATTAAAAATGGCAGCGGACATATATTTAATATTTGCTCCGTGGCATCTTTAAAAGCATACGATGGTGGTGGTGGGTATAGTATTAGCAAATTTGCGTTAAATGGGTTTAGCCAAAATCTAAGAAATGAACTTAAGCCTCATGGAGTAAAAGTTACCGCTGTTTTTCCGGGCGCTGTACTTACAGATTCGTGGCAGGGCTTTGATAATAGTACCGGTAGAATTATGGAAGTAAATGATGTGGCAGAAATGATTTATGCAGCCACAAAATTATCTGCACAGGCAGTTGTAGAAGATATTGTTATACGACCGCAACTGGGAGATTTATAAAAACTGGCTTATCAATTAACTTTCGTGTATCAGGTTAAAAAGAATAAATGCCAAAGGTTTTAAATAAAAATAAGTATTTGTATGCAGAAAAAATGTTTATGCAGTTTTTTTGAGAAGAACAAAAATTGTGCATTTATAAATTAATAACTGCAGTATCTTTTACTTAAAAACCTTTTTCATTTTTGTGAGTGCCACACAGAAATGCTACCTTTGCGCCCTAAAAACGGGCTATTGACGAATTTTAGTAGCTTTTATAATAATTTAACCAAACAATTTTATAGCTATGGTAGAGATAAAACCGGATGAAATATCTGCAATACTCCGTCAGCAACTGAGCAATTTTAATGCAGGTGCAAACCTGGAAGAAGTAGGCACAGTGCTACAGGTAGGAGATGGTATTGCCCGTATTTATGGTCTTAATAATGTACGTTCAGGAGAGTTGGTGGAATTTGATAATGGTGTAAAAGCTATTGCATTAAACCTGGAAGAAGATAATGTGGGTGTGGTTTTGATGGGAGATAGTGGTGCTATACGGGAAGGAGATAAAGTAAAACGTACCAACCAGATAGCTTCCATAAAAGTAGGGGAAGGTATGTGCGGCAGGGTTATAAATACTTTGGGGGAACCCATAGACGGAAAAGGCCCGCTTAAGGGAGAACTATATGAAATGCCACTTGAGCGTAAAGCACCTGGCGTAATTTTCAGAGAACCGGTAAAAGAGCCATTGCAAACTGGTATTAAAGCTATAGATGCAATGATACCTATTGGGCGTGGTCAAAGAGAATTAATTATTGGCGATCGCCAGACAGGTAAGACCGCAATTGCTGTAGATACCATTATCAATCAAAAAGAATTTTTTAAAGCAGGCAAACCCGTTTATTGCATATATGTTGCAATAGGGCAAAAAGCATCTACTATAGCCGGTATAATGAAAACCCTTGAGGAGCATGATGCTATGGCTTATACTACTATTGTAGCAGCTTCTGCTTCTGACCCTGCACCACTGCAATTTTATGCGCCGTTTGCTGGTGCTGCTATTGGCGAGTTTTTTAGAGATACTGGCAGGCCTGCATTAATTATTTATGATGATCTTTCTAAGCAAGCTGTAGCATATCGTGAGGTTTCTTTATTGCTGCGTCGCCCGCCAGGCCGTGAAGCATACCCAGGAGACGTATTTTATTTGCACAGCCGTTTATTAGAAAGAGCTGCAAAAGTAGTAGCTAAAGATGAAATAGCCCGCCAGATGAATGACCTGCCAGAATCTATTAAACACCTGGTAAAAGGAGGCGGTTCTCTTACAGCATTACCTATTATTGAAACACAGGCTGGTGATGTATCTGCATATATTCCTACTAATGTAATTTCAATTACCGATGGACAGATATTTTTGGAAGGTAATTTGTTTAATGCTGGTATTCGCCCTGCTATTAATGTGGGGATAAGCGTGAGCCGTGTGGGTGGTAATGCGCAAATTAAATCAATGAAAAAAGTGGCTGGTACACTTAAATTAGATCAGGCACTATATCGGGAACTTGAGGCGTTTTCTAAGTTTGGCGGCGACCTTGATGCTGCAACTAAAAACGTAATTGATAAGGGTGCAAGAAATGTGGAAATATTAAAGCAGCCGCAATACTCTCCTTACAGTGTAGAAAAACAGGTAGCCATTATCTATCTTGGCACACAAGGTTTATTAAAGAATGTAGCTGTTAAAAATGTAAAAGCTTTTGAAGAACATTTTTTATTAGAAATGGAACAAAAACATACAGACCTTTTAGCTGAGTTTAAAAAAGGAAATTTACCAGAAGATGGATTGAAGAAAATGGTAGAACTGGCAAATGGTATTGCCGCACAATACAAATAAAAATTTTAATGTAGTTTATTGTATGAGCTATCTCGAAAGAGATGGCTTTTTTTGTATACAAAAGAAATTTAAGTTTGAATAAGTAATAAAATGATGCCTTACCCCGGCAATTAATATTGGGATAAAATAAAGCAGCCAGCCAAAATGTATACTAATTTGCTTTAATAATTCCGAATTTAAAATTCAACAAAGATTTTAAATCTTCTATTCTACTTTCAAATTGTGTGAAAAAGGTTTCAACAGCTTGCTCAAAAGTTGCGTAGTCAGCGTAATATTTATTTTTCATTA
>JANXXM010000109.1 GCA_025350645.1 Ferruginibacter sp. | reverse complement strand
TTTTGAGGGGTACCCCTCAAAAGAAGATGAAACCTATTTGTTGCACTTATTAATTGAACTTACAAAAGTATAAAATTGCCTAAAGCCATTTTTAGAAAGCGAATCTTGTAGCGTAGTTTTATTAGCAAGGTATGGTTCTGTATGCTGATGGGTTTCGTTATCATAATAAATGAACTGTTCCAGTTTATTATTATCGAACCAGATGTAATTAATGTTGTATAACGATAATTGTTTTAAAAAGTTATTTTGTATCCATACAGAATCATTATTCCTGAAGGTATTGGCCAGTGCGTCCCAGTAAGAATTATAATTTGCGTAATTTTTTCTTTCACTGGAAAAAATATCCAGCTCCCTGTTCACATCCCTTTTGGTTTCTTCAAACCGCTCCTCTACAAGGTTTTTGTTTTGAGAAACAATGATAGTATAAACGGTAAACATGCCTGCCAGAATAATAAGCAGCGCTCCAATATGTATTAATAAAAAGAGATGCTTTATGCTTTTTTTAATGTCAAAATTGGTCATAGTTCCTGGTAAATACTTTAGTGGACAGTTAAAAGCTTTGTAAAGAGGGTATTTTAATTTCCTTATTTTTTCTCCTGATTATTTACATGCATACGGTTATTTGGTTTGCATAGAGAACACTAAGCATAACGAATTTTAATCAGTATTATTATAATAACTACAGTGTATATTTAATTGTAAAAAATAAAAATACCCGCTTTAATAATTTATAAGATAGTGCAATCCCTATTTTTTTTCTAAATTATTTTTCAGAAGAGGTTAAAGCAGTATCTGTAGCTGAGGAAAAAACTGACAAAATAATACTAAACAGAAGGGCCCACCAAAAGCCATCCACCCTTATCCCCTCCACGAGCCTGTCTGCAAGCAAAATTAAAGCAGCATTAATTACAAATAAAAAAAGGCCTAAAGTTACTAATGTAACGGGTAGCGTTAGCAATATTAAAATAGGTTTTACAATGGCGTTTAAGCATGCCAGAGAAAGTGCAAAAATTATTGCAGTCACAAAATTATCTACATGTATGCCGGATAGTATTTTTGAAAGTACAAAAACAGTGATAGCGGAAATAAAAAGGCGGGTGATAAATTTCATAGTTAAATTATTTTGGCAAGTTTTAAACCCTTAATATTACCCGGCTATGTGTAGTGCTGCATTAGTAAACCACTAGTTCGTAAAAATTTTCCGGGTTCAAATATTTTTGTGCAAGTGCTTGCAGCTCCTCTGCTGCGGTTTCTTTAATAGCTTTTACAGAATCATAAAAATAGGTTTCATCCAGCCCGTTTAAAATAATATTTTTCCATTTGGCCATTATTTGAAAAGGGCCATCCAGGTCTCCAAGTATTCCACCAATCATATAATTACGCACCAGCGAAAGCTCCTCCTCATCTACCAGCTCTTCTCTTAGGAGTTTCATTTCTTTATACACTTCTTCAATTGTAGCATCGCATACTTCTTTGCCGGCCTCTGTGCTTATGAGCCAGGCACTTTCCTGTGTATGGTTTTGCAGGTAACTGTATATGCCATACGTGTACCCTTTTTCTTCCCGTATATTACTCATGAGCCTGCTGCCAAAAAAGCCACCAAATAAGTTATTAAGTACAATTACTTTCATAAAATCCGGATGATGCCGGTTGGGAAAATTTTGCGCTAAACGAATAGCACCCTGTACAGCATTTTCATCATTTTGTATGCGTATTTTTTTTTCTGAGGCCTGTGTTGTAGGTATTTTATTTACGGTAAATGTTGGTTTAGTAAGAGTAAGTTTTCCAAAATTTTCGTTGAGCATTTCATTAATATCTGCAGGCAAATTACCCGATACAAAAATGGCGCATTTTCCATTTATATAATGCTGCTGGTAAAATGTTTTTAGTTGTTGTGGTGTTAGTGCATCTATATCTTCCACATTTGTAAAAGTGCCATAAGGGTGCGTCTCCCCATACAATAATTTATCTATGGTGCGGCCGGCAACAAATTCGCATTTTTGTAAATTTACAGAAAGCCGCTGCCTGCTATTTTGCTTAAATATATCAAGTTCTTCCTGAGAAAAAATTGCATGGGTAAGCATGTCTTTCATTATAGGAAGCAGCTTATCGGTATGGCGGGATAGGGTGTGTAAAGATAGCACAGCAGTTTCGTTATAACAGGCACGGGAGCAGGAAGCACCATAATATTCAAAGGCTTCATTTAGCTGAAATGCGGTGCTGCCCGTAGTTCCGTTTTTTAATAAAAAATTGGTGGCAGCTGCTATAGATTTGTTTTTTTCGAACCAGTTACCTGCATAAAAAACCATTTCTATCTGCAGCACATCCTGTGCGCCTGCATTTATTGCATACACTGGTACACCATTATCTAGCGTAAAAAAATCGTATGGCTTGAGGGTAAGTTTAAAGTTGGTAGAATCTGTAATGGGTGGGGCTATTGTTCTGTTGAGCATTATACTATTTAAAATTATTTATTTTACAAGGTTTCATTATCAGGTCTTACATTTAATTTGACCTTAAAATTGTTGACCTATGTTGAATGATTATTATAGCTACTTTGTGAAAGGATATTAATTTTCCGATAAATAATACATCGTACTGCAATTATTCTCATCAAAAATTATCCTTGTTTCGGCCAGCATTCCCTCTGCTGTTACGGCGTTATATTTATCTAGTTCTTTATTCATAAGGTCAGCATCGCCGAGCAGTTCGTACATGGCAATACTGCTTGCCCTGTTCATAAGACTCATATCTTCAAAAGCCATAGCACTTTCTGTTTTATTTTTTACCTTTTCCAGTTCGGCGCCGGTAATGCCTGTTTGCTGTAGTTTTTTTAATTCTGCTTCTACTGCTTTATCAGCCTTTTTTATATCTACACCTTTTACCAGCTTGCCTTCTATTATCATTATGCCAGCATCTGTACTGCCCATGTGGTAACAATCTATATTACTAAAAAGCTGTTGTTCTTTTACCAGGCTTTGATACAAACGGGATGAGCCGCCGCCACTTAAAATATCAGATATCAAATCGGCAGTATAATACCGGTCATCTGTACGGGGGTAAATATGCCAGCATTTATACAATGCATCTAATGGCACTGCAGCCTTTACTTCTATAAAACGAGGTGCAGTCTGCTTTGGTTCTGCGGGCAAGTTGCGGGTGTATTTTTCGCCGGAAGGTATAGGCTCAAACCATTTTTGCGCAAGGGCTTTTACCTGTACAATATTTATATTACCTGCCACTACCAGTATAGCATTAGAAGGATTGTAATGTTTTTTAAAAAAAGCTTTCACATCCGCCGTAGTAGCGTCTTCCACATGTTTAAGAGATGCGCCAATCGTCATCCATTTATAGGGGTGTGTGGTATATACCACAGGTCTTAATTTGTGCCATACATCGCCGTATGGTTTATTTATATAGTGTTCTTTAAATTCTTCGCACACTACTTTTCTCTGTACCTCCAGGCTTTTTTTGCCAAAAGCGAGGCTCAGCATTCTGTCACTTTCCAGCCAAAAAGCTGTTTCAATATTTTCTGCCGGCAACTGGCAATAATAGTTGGTAAGGTCATTGGTAGTATAGGCATTATTTTCGCCACCTGCCACCTGCAGTGGCTCATCATATACAGGTATATTTATACTGCCGCCAAACATAAGGTGTTCAAATAAATGTGCAAAGCCTGTTTTTGCCGGGTCTTCGTCTCTTGCGCCTACATCGTACAATACATTTACCACTGCCATCGGGGTACTTTTATCTTCATGTACCAAAACCCTTAAACCATTATCTAAAGTAAATTTTTCAAATTGTATCATAATGGCAAATGTACGAACAGCACAGGTTAAAAAAAGTTTATGGTAATATACTCGTGGGTTGTATAGTTACTATTTCAAAAATATTATCCCGCTTTATAAGCAGTTTAATTTTTTCTTTTGCCTTTTGCAATAAATTAGAATAGGTTATGATTTTTCCTGAAAAATTATTGTTGATGCCTATTACCACATCATTCTCTTTTAAACCGGCTTTATCTGCCGGAGATCCTTTAATAATATCTTTTATAATGATGCCAGCATCGCCATCATCGTACAACATTAAACCGGTATAAGCATAATCAAATTCTTCAAAAAAATGGCTGTTGGGCACTATAAAAATTTCTCTTGCTGCATAATTTAAGGTCATGTTAAACCTGCGCATCAAATCATTGCCGAGCAAGCCTCCGGTATAGGGGTAAGCGGTAATGTTTAACTTATCGTCGTATAAGTGGGCAGGTACATTTCTAAACCTGTATGGCCCTATACGTAATTGTTTTACTACTGTAAGCCTCATAAGGGTTTTGCCGCCAAGCCCTTCTGCCTGGGTGGTTACCGGTTTCCTTTTAGAGGAAATAATATTGCTATCGCTGGCAAAGGTATCGCTCATTAAAAAACACAGCCCTGCTCCGGTATCCATATAAAAATCAAAACTCACTTTTCTATTGTCTTTTACGGTTAATTTTTGCACCGGCAGGCTATTTATGGCGGGTGTAAGCAAAGTGCCATTGTTTCCATATTTTATTTTACCCTGGCTAAAAATCTGTATCTGCGAAGAATCAAAATTTATCTTTAAAATATATTTGCTTAGAAAGGCGTAACCAATAATTCCATCTATTCGCTCTCCATAAATAGCACTTAGTTCACTATAATCATTTACATAAAAATTAAGATGGTCTGTTTTTAAACCCGGCAGCGTAAGTGTTTGATCAAAAACAAAAGCTACTCTTTTTTTGCCTGCAATGCCGGTTACGGTAGTATCGCTTAGTCTTGTATTAATTTTTAAAAACCTGCAGGTGGCAGAGTCCAGCGAAATGCCGCCACTGCCAGTATCTAAAATAAAAGTGAGGGTGGTGGTATCTGTGCCTACTTTAGCATCTAACGCAATAACGCCCCCGGTATAAGTTTTAAAAGAAATCTGCATAATAAATTTTGCATCATTTTTTTGTGCATGGCTTATGCCTCCAATAAAAATTGTTAATATAGCAAATATATATTTTATAGCAGTTGGTTATTTATGTAATACAAGGTAATGAATGTACTTTTGCAAATAATAAAATTCTCCATTTTATGAACGTACAGGATTTATATAAAAAAGCAATGGCCTTTGAGTTTCTTACTGTAGAAGAAGGCGTGTTTTTGTTTGAAAATGCTGCATTAACAGAATTGATGTATGTAGCCAATGAGCTTCGCAAAATACAGGTACCGCATGGCAAAGTAACCTGGCAGATAGACAGAAATGTAAATACTACAAACGTATGTATTGCCAACTGTAAATTTTGTAACTTTTACCGTATACCCGGTAGTAAAGATGCTTACATAACAGATATAGCAACCTACAAAAGAAAAATAGAAGAAACCGTGGCTTATGGCGGCGACCAGTTATTATTACAGGGCGGCCACCATCCGCAGCTGGGTTTATCTTTTTATGTAAATTTATTTAAGGAACTAAAAAGCCTTTACCCCAGTATAAAATTACATACACTGGGGCCGCCGGAAATAGCACACATTACAAAACTGGAAAAGAGCACACACAAAGCAGTAATAACTGCACTTAGAGAGGCCGGTATGGATAGCTTGCCGGGCGCTGGTGCAGAAATACTTACAGACAGGGTGCGCAGGCTCATAAGTAAAGGCAAATGCGGTGCGCAGGAGTGGCTGGATATAATGCATGAGGCGCATAACCAGCATATTACTACCAGCGCTACTATGATGTTTGGCCACGTGGAAACCCTGCAGGAACGCTTTGAACACCTGGAAAAAATAAGAGAAGTACAAAGCCGCAAACCTGCAGATGCCAAAGGGTTTCTTGCTTTTATACCATGGACTTTTCAGGATGCAGATACTCTACTGGCGAGAATAAGAGGTGTGCATAATTTAACCACTCCCGAAGAATATATACGCATGATAGCCATGAGCCGAATAATGCTGCCCAATATAAAAAATATACAGGCAAGCTGGCTTACGGTAGGCAAACCCGTAGCACAGTTATGCTTAAACGCTGGTGCAAATGATTTTGGCAGTATAATGATAGAAGAAAATGTAGTAAGTGCTGCGGGTGCACCACACCGCTTTACGTCAAACACAATACAGGAATCTATACGCATGGCGGGTTTTGAGCCGCAATTGCGCAACCAGCAATATGAATGGAGAAAAATGCCGGAGATGAAAGAACAGCTTATAGATTATTAGAACCGACTTTTTATTTTTTAAATATAAATGCTTTTTGCAAACGTGCTGAAGGCATTTTTTTTGTAAGTAGTAGCAAATAGATAATTTAAAATAACCAAGCCACAAACGGAATAATAATGTTGCAGAGTTTTCATAAATTTAATTAAACTAACCAGAATATTAATTTATACAATAAACTTTTAAGATAATTTATTCATGCATTCATGGTGTTTATATGCCAGTGCGCAGGTACCACTTTTAAAAGGTAAATTATTTACTCCAAGCATAAAATAAAAAAGAGCCACTCTTATGGAGCGGCTCTCTTAAAATCAAAACAAACAATTTTAATTATTTCTTCTTAGGCATCAATACGCCATCTATAACATGAGTAACGCCATTGCTGCTAACCACATCTGGTATTGTTACTGTAGCACCGTTAATCATTACTTTACCATCTTTTACGGTAACTTTTAATTCTTCACCTTGTACTGTTTTTAGCATTTGGCCGTCTTTAAGATCAGCTGCTTTTAAAGCTCCTGCAACTACATGGTAAGTTAACACACCAGTAAGATCTTTCTTCATTTCCGGCTTTAGCAAATTATCTACTGCGCCTGCGGGTAATTTAGCAAATGCTTCATTAGTGGGAGCAAATACTGTAAACGGACCAGCACCACTCAATGTTTCTACCAAGCCTGCGGCTTTTACTGCTGCTACCAATGTGGTATGGTCTGCGGAACCTGCTGCATTTTCTACAATATTTTTAGAAGCTACCATTTTGCTTCCACCTACCATTACACCAGCTTCTTCACTCATTTTTGGCTGATCTGCCATTTTAGTGGCAGTATCTTTAGTGGTTGTAGAAGTTGTTGTTTCTGTAGTCTTTTTTTCTTCAGTACATGCAGTAAGCAAAAGAGCAGATGCAGATGCTGCCATAACGAAAGATAATAATGTCTTTTTCATAATTTTTGTTTAATTGTATTTGGTTATTAATTAAGAGTTGTAAAGCTACGAGATTTAACAACTTCTGGATTTAAATCCGAAAATTATTTCAAATTATTTTGAAATAATTGAAATTTGTTATCTAAAATAAAATAAATCGTAATAATGCATAAAATATTAAACAGTAAATGTGCCAAAAAAAATAACACCAGTAAAAGCATAAAGTAGTAAATACAAAAAAAATGCTCATTTTGCATTCAAATTATTTATATGAAAATTGAAAGTAGCTGTATTATACTTGCTGTATTGTCTACAATATTTCAATGCGCCTGTGGTACTGCTAAAATGGCTGAGCAACAAAAGCCTGAAATAAACTCTATGCTACATAAAACAAATACAAAAATTGTAGAAAATAATGCCAGTACTGCCGCAGATGATGGATTTTTTGAAGCACTCTTTAAAAAATATCCAGGAAAATTTGATGATATCATCAAAAACAAAAAGCAATGGAATGTGCAAATTATTTATACACAGATAAACAGGGATAAAAACGGCAATGCAAATCTTACTTCTTTCTATTACAATAAAAATAACAGGCGGTATTATTATCCAGCATCTACAGTAAAATTCCCCGTGGCACTGCTTGCACTTCAAAAAATAAATGAATTAAAAATAAAAGGACTTGATAAGAACAGCAGCATGCTTACTCAGGCATCTTACAGCGGGCAAACGGAAGTATATAACGACCCCAATACTGCAAATGGAAAACCCAGTATTGCATCTTACATAAAAAAAATATTTTTAGTGAGCGATAACGATGCTTTTAACCGGCTCTACGAATTTCTTGGCCAGGAATATATAAACAGCCAGCTTCACAAAAAAGGATACACAGATGCACAAATACTACACCGGCTGTCAACTGCTCTTACAGAAGATGAAAACAGGCATACAAACCCTGTAACTTTTTTTGATACAGATAATAATATTATTTACAGGCAGCCCATGCAGTTTAACAAAGAAAAATATGAAAAAAGAAAAGACTCTATAGGCAATGGGTATTATGCCAGCGAAATTTTAAAAAATACGCCAATGGATTTCTCTGCTAAAAACAGGCTTAACCTGGAGGAGTTGAATACCATACTTACGAGTATCATTTTCCCGGAGAAAGTGGCTGCAGCTATGCGGTTTAATATAACAGAGGAAGATAGAAATTTTGTATTAAAATACATGAGCATGTTCCCATCAGAATCTGATTATCCTTCTTACGACAGCAGTTTTACAGATGGCTATGCAAAATTTATTTTGTATGGTGGCGAAGCCCGCAATGTAAATAGAAACATACGCATATTTAATAAAGTAGGAGATGCTTATGGCCAGGTTATAGATGCAGCCTATGTTACAGACTACGATAAAAAAATTGAGTTTATGGTATCTGCTGCTATTTATTGCAATAGAGATGAAATTTTAAACGATGATAAATATGATTATGAAACTATCGGGTTCCCTTTTATGAAAAACCTTGGCCAGGCTTTGTACGATATGGAAGCTGCTAGAAAGAAACAGTATTTGCCGGAGCTAAAAAAGTATTGAGTATTGAGATATTAGTATTGAAATTTAAGACATAAGATTTGAGACAGATGTATATGCCTAAAATAAGTTGACAAAAAGTTATCCTTTATGAACCTAAGCAAAAGTTGGTAATTAAGAGCGACTTTTTTTTGCAATGACATAACCATAAATAATAAACATAACCGCTTATCATTTTTATATTTCCCAACAAAAAAGTTTTATACTTTAATTTTTTCGAAATAAATATATTTATCAATTATAATTTCTTATTCATATAAAAAAACTGATGTGATAAGTGTACAGGAGCAATATAAAAAGTATGCTTACGAAAGAGCCGGCATAACGGAAGCGGAATGGATGCCGGAACTTGGTTTTAAGGCAAACGAAAAAACCCTTCATTTACTTTATAAATATTACCAGGCAATATATTTTTTGCAACCACAAAAATTTTACTGGGCAGGGCTGGCAAGGCTTACCGGCGGGCAGGTATTGTATGGTATGAATAATGTTATAAAAATAGCCAAAGACCCCTGCGTACTCACACAGCAAGTAATGAGCACTGCCAAAGATATTTTTGATAGCATAGCATGGCAGCACGAATTATTTTTAGCAGATAAAAACCTACTCTTACAAACCTGTATGCAGGCAGATGAAATGACTGAACATACCCACAGCTATACCTCCTGCTGGCAATCTATAATGAAAGATGATGCAGCAGCAGTAGCCCAGGGAAACCAGATGCTGTTGCACAATGAGCAGTTAAATACCATACAGCAGCATTATGAGCTTATAAAAAAAGACCCTTATTCCAGAAAATATTTTTGGCTCACAAAATTTGTTATGCGGCGCATACACCCTTACCACCGCAGGTTTATAACACAATATCCCTTTGCAGATGTTACCGTTTTTAATGACCGGTGGCAATGGATTACCAACAATAAAGGCATGTGGACCACATGGGTAAATATTTTGCCAGAGCAAAGAAACAGGCTGGTGGCTTTGAGTAACGAAGATGTAATGCTCCACAAATGGAAGCCGCAGGCTTAAAATAATTTTTTAAATTTTGCTAAGATTTATAATATTATAGCTTATAGCATACATCACCAAACCTACCCTTGTTTTTACCTGGAGCTTGTTAAATAAAATATCTCTGTAGCCATCTACTGTGCGGGGGCTTACGCTCATTATTTCTGCTATTTCTTTATAGGTATATTCTGTGCAGGCATATTTTAAAAACGAAATTTCTTTTTCTGTAAACGAAATTTCTTCGTCTTCATGCCTAGTTTTATTGATAGCATAAATAAGTTTATTGCTTACCAGGTCGCTGTAATAAAATCCTTTTCTTACCACATTATCTATGGCAAGTTTTAGTTCTTCGGGTTCGCTGTCTTTTAATATATATCCCTTTGCACCACATTTTAGCATTCGTATAATAGCACTCTCGTTATCATTTACGCTAAGGGCTAGCACTTTTACATCTTTGTAATTTGTTCGTATCCATTTTGCTGTTTGATATCCATCCATCTCCGGCATATTTATATCCAGCAATACAAGGTCTGGTATATTATTTTCGTTTAAAATTTCTGTAAAATTTTTTTCCAAAAGGAATGCTATTTGGCTTTTGTTGATATCATCAACTTTTGTATATTTAGCCATTATTTGTTTCAAGCAGAAGGAATACTATTTCTTAACTTGCACAAAGCCTTGGCTGTTGCTTGCAATTTTATTCGACACTCTACACAATTTCAATACAGACCAAAATCTTAGAAATTCTAAATGCAGAAATATTCAGTAAACCAACATTTAATTGAAACAGTTTTAGCTTGGGTGAATTCAGGTGAAATTGCAATCCCTGAAATACAAAGACCTTTTGTTTGGGACAGTTCAAAAGTTAGAGACTTGATGGACAGTTTGTATCAAGGCTATCCTATTGGTTATGTTATTGCTTGGCGAAATCCAAATGTCCGTCTAAAAGACGGCAGTTTGAGTGAAGGAAAAAAAATACTTATTGATGGACAACAAAGAGTTACAGCATTGACTGCTGCTATACTTGGGCAATATGTAATAAACAAAACCTATCAACGAATAAAAATTAAAATTGCTTTCAATCCCATTTCAGAAAAATTTGAAGTACAGAACCCTGCTATTCTAAAAGATAAAACTTGGCTTCACGACATCGCAGAAGCAATTAATGGCAAAACCGATTTATTTGAAATTGCTGACGAATATTTTGAACTCAATCCAGATGCAGATAAAAAGCACGTTAGAAATTCATTCTCTAACTTAATCAACATACCTAAAAAACAAATCGGACTCATTGAATTATCTCACGACTTAGATATTGAAACGGTAACGGAAATTTTTATTCGTATCAATTCAAAAGGTGTTGTATTAAGTCAAGCAGATTTTGCGATGAGTAAAATTGCTTCAAACACAGATTATAACGGAAACGAATTACGAAAAGCAATTGATTATTTCTGTCATTTGGCTATTGCACCAGAGTTTTACAAGCATATAGTTGATAATGATAAAGAATTTGCAAAGACAGATTACTTCCAAAAAATGCAATGGCTTAAAACCGAAAATGAGGACTTGTATGACCCAGACTACAACGACCTTATTCGTGTTGCATTTACTTCACAATTCAACAGAGGACGACTTTCAGATTTGGTAAGTTTGTTATCAGGAAGAAATTTTGAAACAAGAACTTACGAAGATACAATCGCAGAACAATCATTTGCGACATTAAGAATAGGCGTAAATAACTTTATTAACGAAACGAATTTCAAAAGGTTTTTGATGATAATAAAATCAGCAGGTTTTATTTCACCAAAACTTATACGTTCACAAAACGCCATAAACTTTGCATATATCGTTTATTTAAAACTCAAAGAGTTGGGCGTTAATTCTGTTTCTATTGAGAGTTTTGTTAGACGTTGGTTAGTTTACTCAATTTTGACAGGTAGATATTCAGGTTCACCCGAAAGTTCGTTTGATTTTGACATCAAACAAATTTCACAAAAACCATTTGATGAATATTTAAAAGAAAAAGAAGAAGGCGAATTATCCGACGCATTTTGGAATGCTTCGCTTCCGCAAAGCTTGGACACTTCGGTTGCAAGTAGTCCATACTTCCACGTTTTTTTAGCATCACAGGTAAAAGCTAATGATAGAGGTTTTTTATCAAAAGACGTTTTAGTGGGCGACCTTATTTCTCTTCGTGGTGACATTCACCATCTTTTTCCAAAGGACTATTTAAAACGTAACGGTTTAGACAGAAGTAAGTATAATCAAATTGCTAACTACGTTTATATGCAATCTGAAATAAACATAAAAGTTGGCAACAAACCACCGAAAGATTATTTTGAAGTTATAACAAAACAAATGATTGAACAAAATCAACAAGTAAGCGGACTTGCAACAGAACAACAACTTTTAGACAACTTAAAAATGAATTGTGTACCAATAGAAATAATGCAAATGACTATTGAAGATTATAATGAATTTTTAAATCTAAGACGAAAACAAATGGCATTGAAAATTAAAGATTATTATTTCGGACTTTGACAGACGAGAAGAAAAACTGAAAGCAACATGCAACTTTGGCTGTATATGGGGTAACTCTGGCGGGGAGTTGTTTATGAAGAAAAGGATTTAAAATAAAATCATTAACATACTTTCAATACCACGCAAAATATATCACAATACCCACGCTCACTGATTCACTATTAATCATGTGCCGGATAATTTTGTAAAGGGATTTATATCGGTTTATTTTCTTTTTCCTAGCCGGTAAATAAAAAAGCACAATGCTATTCAATGGATCATAAAATTGTTGAATAAAAAAATTGCGCTTAAGATTCTTAAAATCATTGCACCAAATATTGACAAATCATTAAGCAGGTTATTATCCTTTGCCCGGTTTTGATATTGCCAAAACACAAAAAGACATGATTGATTTGCTGATAGGATATTATCCCCTGTACACACGCTTTGTTTTGCTCATAATGGATATGGAATTTATGGGTGTAGGTAAACCACTCTATAATTTTCAAAATCAAATAGATGAACTGGCAATAATTAAAGGAAATGCGGCTTATGCAAACCTTATCTATCCTTTGTATTTGCAGACCCTCGCAGTAAAGAAATGAATGAAATATTTATTGAAACAATTAAACAAAAAAATTTTACCAGAATAAAAATATACCCTCGCCATAATTTTCAACCCCAATTATTTCCCATCTCCCTTTACCGCCACAGCAATTTTAGAATCTGCGGTACCATAATACAAAAACCATTTGGTTTTAAAATGTGCAAGCCCTTCTAAAAAACAAACTTTGTTTACCTGCCCGGTTATTTCGTACGGCTTATCGGGTTTAAAGAAATTGGTATCGCACCTGTCCAGCACTTTGGTGGGGTCATTTTTATCCAATAAAATTTGCCCTGCGCTGTATACACCGTCGGGCAAGGCTTTATCGCCATACACTGCACTGTTTTTACTGTTGTATATAAAAACAATACCGGCAGTTGTAAGGATTGCAGGTGGGCCGGGTTCTACCAGTTCACTATCAAAACTTTTTTTGCGGGGCGCAAAAAGTATTTTAAATGCTTCATAATTCCGAAGAGAATCAAATTGTTTTTTTGCGGGATCTGTTTCTGCAACAGGCACCCAGTCTATCAAATTATTTGAGGTAGCCATGTATATATTAGACTCTCCCCAATACATCCAGTATTTTCCTTTTATTTTTTCTGCTATAAGCTTTGAGCCTTTTCTGCTGCATACAATTGAACCTGATTTTGACCAGTAATTGATGAACGCACCACCTGCCGCATTTTTAAAAACAGAACCGTGTTTTTTCCAGTGTATAAGATCACGGGATGTGGCTATAAACAATCTTGCAGTAGTGCCATCATAAGCAGTATACGTCATGTAATAATTATTTTTATCGTCCTCCACAATTCTTGGATCTTCGCAACCGCCTTCCCATTCGTATTTTTTATAGGCATCATTATCCGGAAAAAGCACGGGGGTTTTTCTTCTTTTAAAATGAAGGCCATCTTTGCTGTAAGCCAGGCCTATTCTGGATGTGCCGGCAGGCTTGCCAGTTTTATCCTGTGCCCGATATAATAAATAAACAGTATTATTTTTTACCACTGCGGCAGGGTTAAAAACATCTTTTTCTTCCCATGCAATATTGTATTTAAGTATAGGGTCTTTAAAAGTTGTAGCAAGAGGATATAAACATGGATTAGCTGCATCGGCTTTTTCAAAAGGCACCATCATCCATTTTTTTTGCTGCGCAAATGAGGTAACTGTACATGAAAATAAAAGTAACAAAACAGAGAAAAAATAATTTTGGAAAATAAATTTTTTATTGAAAAGCATTGTAGTCAGTTTAATGAATAACTGTACAATATACCATTTTCTTTGTAGCCACTTGCCTTTGCTTTTGTCTTAGCCACGCCTGTGTTTGTGTATACTATGATAATTAGTGTTGTTTGCACAATCCATAGCGTGGGAAAAACATAAACACAACAAATATTGAATCTAAATTTATTTTCTACATAATTTTATTGAAGCAGCAATAAAAATAGTTAGCGTGTCATAAAGAAAATAATTGCCATGCGACTAATTTACGTTTCCCTACTTTTTATATTAATGAGTTCGTGTACAAGAAACAACGAAAACATACAAAATACTGCTACAGTAAACGCTTATATACCCGTATATATGCAATTGACTGAGGTGGAAAATATTAAAGTGGAAGCGGTAACCCCTACCGTAAAAGCCGGTAAAATATACGCTTATGGCAATTATATTTATCAGAATGACCAATACAAAGGTTATCATATCATCAATAATACCAACCCTGCAAATGCTCAAAAAGTAGCTTTTTTAAAAGTTCCCTTCAGTACTGAAATTTCTATAAAGGGATCTTTTATGTATTGTAATAATGTGAGTGATTTAGTTGTATTTGATATTTCAAATCCTATTGCTCCTGTACTTGTAAAAAGAGTAAAAAATGCTTTCCCGCTTATTGATCAAAGTTACCCTCCCGTTAGTAATACTTATTTTGAATGTATAGATAAGAGCAAAGGAATTATTGTAGGCTGGGAACAAAAAACTATTCCTGCGCCCAACTGCAGGCGGTAATTACAGCTTATTTTTCACTCAACATTTATTGGTTAAAAAATTTTAGAAAATGAAATATTTATTGCACATCTTTTTACTTACTGCTGTATCATTGCTTAGTATGCAATGCACCAAAACGGATGCTGCAGATAGCAGTTTTGCAAATAATGCTGGTACTGGCACGGGTGGCAGTACTGCAAGATTTACCATTGTAGGCAATTATTTGTACACGGTAGATAAACAGCATTTAAAAGTATTTTCGCTTTCAAACTTAGCTGATCCTGTTTTAAAAAATACGGTATCAGTAGGTTTTGAAATTGAAACTATTTATCCTTTTAAAGACAAATTATTTATTGGAAGTACAAGTGTGGTGTATATCTTTTCTATTATCAACCCTGAAACTCCGGAAAAATTAAGTACGGCCATTTCTCCAAATGTATTGAGAAGATGCGACCCTGTAATAGCAAGAGATACGGTAGCGTATGCAACATTAAGAACCAACAGTGCATGCGGTGGTGGTACACAAAGTATTTTAGCTGTGTACGACATTAGGAATATTGCTAACCCGATACAAAAAACATTTAGAAACCTGCAAGAGCCTTATGGGTTGGGCTTTGCAGATACTTGTCTTTATGTAGCCACAAAAACAGGTTTAAGTGTTTATAGCATTGCAACAGAATATAACCCGGAATATTTAAGAAATGTTCGCCCACAAGAATGGGTTTACGATGTTATTCCTTACGGCAATACACTTATTGCCTGGGCAAAAGATGGGGTAATATTATTTGACATAACCAATAAAGGAAATCCTATTTTTATTACCAAAATTATCTGATGAAATTTTTGTTTTGTGTTGTAATGCTTATGCTTTTTCAAAATGCCATTTCTCAAAAAAAAATATTTCATGCAAATGATAAATTTGTAAGAATAAATGTCTCTGGCTTGTTAGACCCCATAGAAACAAATATTTCGGGTGGAATGGAATACAGGTTGAAAGATAATTTATCAGTATCGCTAGATGCAGGTTATATTTTTTACAGCAGGTATTACCAACTAAAAAATGGAAACTCTTCCGGATTTTTACTAAGACCAGCCATTAGATATTATACGGATTATTACAAAAAATTTTATGTAGAGGCAGAACTGAATTTTAAAACAGTAACTACAAAACTTACCGACTGGCTTGGAAAAGACTGTGTAAACAATGTGAGAACTTATGAGGAGTTTACAACTTTTAAAATTAGAAAAAATATAATTGGGCTCAATTTTAAAAGTGCATATCTCATTAATCTTTCAAAAAATAATAAGTTGTGGCTAGAGCCATATTTTGGGCTGGGCATAAAACAGAGAATGGAATTTATATTAAATGAACCTGCAAGCTGTTACAGATTTGGTACTATTTTCAACCGTCAAAATATCGTAACCAATACAAAAGAAATACAAGCAAGTTTTCCGTTGGGGCTTAGGCTTTTAATAAAAATATAATCATTTATTTTTCCTGCAACCGCCACTCCTGAGGCGTTACACCAAACTCCTGCTTAAAAACTCTTGTAAAATAACCGGGGTCGTTGTACCCACAATCCAGCGAAATAGCAGCTATGCTTTTTTCATTAGTTTGCAATAATTCTTTTGCTTTATTTAAACGGATAATTCTAATAAATTTATTGGGTGAGAAACCAGTGAGGGCATCAAGTTTTCTATGCAACTGTGAGTGGCTCATAAAAATATATTTGCACAATTGCTCTACAGAAAAGTTTATATCTTCTATATGTGTCTCTATAGCTTCTCTTACTTTTTTTACAAATTCATTTTCTACAGGTTCAATATACAAAGGGATTTCCGAAATAGTATTAGTTTCTATTACTACTGGTACAACATTAATACCTGCATACTTTATATAATACTGTTGCAATTTTTTTCTAAGCTCCAATAATTTTTTTATACGCAGCAGCAATTCATCTTTGTGAAATGGTTTTTCCAAATACACATCTGCACCACGTTCCAAGCCTTCGAGTTTGCTTTTAATATCTGCCTTTGCCGTAAGCATAATAATGGGTATATGGCTTGTGCGTTCCTCTGCACGCAGCATACGGCAAAGTTCAAACCCGTCTATGTAGGGCATCATTACATCGGTAATAATTAAATCCGGAATGATTTCTGCGGCAATCTCCAATCCTTCTTTTCCGTCTTTGCCTACCGCTAATCTATAATCCGGCAGGCAACTAGCGGTATATGCTACTACATCTGCATTATCCTCTACCAATAAGATTAATGGTTTTTGAGTATCGCTATTTTCTGCATTTATATAGTCAGCATTGTTAATAATTTTTGTTGAAAATCCATTTCCCTCAAAAGTATTTGCAACAGTTACTTCTTGTGTATTTACTTTTTGCAATTGCAAGGTTACCGTAAATTCTGTTCCTTTATTTGCCCCTGTTGGCGGGCTTTTTACGGTAACATCTCCATTCATTAATTTTGCCAGTTCTTTGGTAAGTGCAAGGCCAATACCTGTACCTTCTGCTTTTCTTGTATGGCTGTTGTCTAATTGATAAAAACGCTCAAATATATGCTCCAACTGGCTTTCGGGTATGCCTATGCCGGTATCTTTTACTTTTATAATAAGTGTTGTAACTGTTTTTTCTGCTTTTATACCGGCAGCAATAGAAATATATACGTTCCCTTTTTCTGGTGTAAATTTTAATGCGTTTGATAATAAATTGGTAACAATTTGCCGTAGCTTTTCTCCATCGTATCCTACATATAAACTATCTATTTCCGATAAAAAGTGAAACTGCTTTTTTTGGCTTTCTGCTAGTGATTGAAAAGACTCTACCATGTATCTTAAAAAATGTATTACATCTCCTTGCGTTAAATTCAATTCCATTTTTCCGCTTTCCAGTTTTGATAAGTCGAGCATTTCATTCACTAGCTTAAGCAAGTTTTCTCCATTGCGTATAATCATATTCATACCATTATCAAAGTGCTCTGCAGGTTTATCTTTTACTTGCTGCGCCATACCAAGTATTACCGTAAGTGGTGTACGAAACTCATGTGTAATATTTGTATATAGTTGCGTTTTTACCGCATCCAATTCTTTTACTCGCTTGGCTTCTTGCTGTTCAAAATTTAGTTGGTTTTGTAGTTTTGCTTTGTTTACTTTAAATTTAAAATAGGCTCTTACTGCAAACCCAAGTGCAAATAAATACAACATGTAAGCCCACCAAGTACGCCACCATGGCGGCAATACATTAATTTTTAATATAGCAATATGTTCACTCCATACGCCTTTGCTATTGCTGCCTTGCACTTTAAAAGTATATTTCCCTGAAGGCAAATGCAAATAAGTAGCACTCCTGTTTGTACCTGCTTCTATCCAATCTTTATCTGCCCCTTCTAATTTATAACGGTATTTATTTTGCGAAGCAGTGGTAAAATCTAATGCTGCAAATTCTAGCGTAAGAATATCTTGCAAGTAATTAAGAGAAATATTTTCTGTTTGCTCAATGGTATTTTTTAATACGCCAGTTTTATCATTTGGGAGTACAGGTAAATTATTTACTAAAATATTTGTAATAAAAACTTGCGGTGTAAAATTTTTGGCTAATATTTCTTTTGGGTCAAAAATATTTAACCCATTTACGCCACCAAAAGCCAAATGTCCATTGGGCAATTTTGTGTATGCATTTGTGTTAAATTCATTATCCTGCAAACCATCCGCCTTAGTAAAATTTTTAAAAGTCCATTTATTATTTGATGCGCTCATACAAAAAAGACCTTTGTTTGTACTTCCCCAAATGTTACCTGCATCATCAGCCAATAATCCATACACCACATTATCAGGCAAACCATCTTTTACAGTTAGGTGAAAAAAATTGCCAGTAGATTTCTCCAGCCTATTCAATCCTCCACCTTTGGTACCTATCCATAAATAATTGGTATTAGAAGGATCATCTAAAAAACAAGAAACATGATTGTAATTAAGAGAATTAGGATTACTATTATTGTAATACCATCTTATTTGTGTTTCAGCATTTGTTGAATTGGCTAAATTGACTTTTGCAAAACCATCTAAAGTACCAATCCAATACGTTCCATTTTTGTCCTCAAATAAAGCAGTAGATACTGCAAAATCTGATAAAGGTTTAGCAGCATTGGTATTAATATTTATGGTAGCTATTTTTTCGGTACTGCTGTTTAACAGCATAAAAACACCTCCCAAACCACCAAACCAAATTTGGTTTTTGCTATCCTCTATAATGGGTTGTTTGGAGCCCATTCCTTCATAATTATTTATAGAAGGATAAGGTGTTAATTTATTGGTAACAGGGTTATATTTAAAGTAGCCTTTATTGTCGCTTTTAAGCCAGTAGTCACCTGTTTTTGCAATAATAAAATTATCTATTTGTGTTACCTGTGGTATGTTGGCAAAAGCTTCCTCTTGTATATTTTTATTTTGTTGCCTTTTCCATCTGTAGCCAACATCTCCCAAAAAAATATCATTATCTGTATTGGGCACTATGCTGTAAATGCTATAGGCAGTAAGTTGTGCATTAAATTTATCGCTAGCTACATTATATTTTCTTAAACCATACCCAACAGTACCACACCACAACATACCTGAGTGGTCAAATATAAAAGGGTAAACAATTCTTTTATCTGTAGGTAGTTTAAGATTCCAATTAATTTTTTTATCAGGCCCCCAAGCACTTACATCATAAAAAGACAATTCTCTATGGTGCTTATCCCATAGGGCACTATTGGGTTTAAAAATGATATTGCCTTGGGGTATTTTGGTTGTATCAAATAATGGGGTCACTTCTGTTCCATCATATAAATAAAGGTTACTATTAATTAAGGCTGTTTGCTCATTGGTAAAATAACCATTGTTGAGTAATTGTGCATTGGCTAATTTTATAAAACTATTTTTCACAGCATCGTATCTATACACAGTACCATCCATACTTCCAATCCAAGTATTTTTATTTTTATCATTTGCCATACCATACACTTTAGTATTATTGGGCGTAGATGTTTTAGTGATAGTTAGTGCTACATTTTTGTCTAAAAAATTAATGGCAAGTGTTATGATGTTTATTTTACCATCATCTGTAGCAACCATCACCCTGCCATCCGGCAGTTCTTCCATCAATTTTATAACATTATTAGAAAGACTGTTTTCGTTTGCATTACTATGCAGTATTCTAAAAAAATCACCACTTTTTTTATCATAAATATTGAGGCCCTCGTTTTCTGTACCCACCCATATTCGTCCTTTGCTGTCTTCAAACAATTTATTAATACTATTACTGCTTAAACTTTTGGCATTGTAAGGATCGTTGGTAAATACTTTAAAATTATAGCCATCATAACGGTTAAGACCATCTTTTGTACCTACCCATATAAAGCCTTCTTTATCTTGTATAATATCATACACCATACCCTGCGATAAACCTTGTGTAGCAGCAATACTTTCATACCCAGGCGTAGATTGCGCATGTACATTAATGGATGCAAGTATAATTGCAAAGCATACAAAAGTTTTAATGGTAGCAAAGTGCTTCATCATTCTACAATAAAATTTCTTCTTTTTTGGTATTATTAGTAAATAAACCTGCTCGTTTGCAAATGGAGTGTAGCCGTATAGGACGAATCTTTTGTTTAGGTTTTTTTCAAAGGGAAGGAAGGAAAATACAAAGTGCGTAATAAATTTTCACAAAAATATTTTTTAGCAGGTAAACATTTTTAAAATGACGAATTTATCCTGCTCCTGCACAATTTGTCCTATAATTTGATGAAAATATACGGATTAATAGTGAATTAATATACAATAAAAATATTATTTGCCTGGACATTTGCATGATCATTTATAAACATTATTTGTTTACAGGAGTGAGTATTATAGCTAATCAAAAAAAAATTACCTGTGTATAATTAATAAATATTTTTTGTTGTTACCAATACTTTAAAATACTATTCAATTCCATCTGAAGACCTAACTGTGTTCTAAAAAAAATCCCCGGCATTATTAAAATAGTGAATCCAACACTATAAAAAACCTGCGGCCCTTCGTTTTAAAAAATCTTAAAACAGGGTTTAATTAATCATTTTTTTTAAACATTTTACCATGTATCATTTTACTGTAACCAACTTCATTTCAAAAAAACTGTCTCTTTTATTATTAGCTTTTAAAAAGAAAATTGCACAAGTAGCTTTTGTGCTTTTTATAAGTATATTATGTTTAAATTCTCAAAATGCTAAGGCACAAACAGCGGGAGATTATAGAAGTATAATTACAGCCACTTTTGTGGCATGGAACAACCCTGTTACCTGGGAAAAATTTGATGGAGTAAGTTGGGTGCCTGCCACGGTATCGCCCGATTTTAATGATGGCGTTATTACTGTACGAAGCCCAACAAGCGTGCGTATTACAGCAGATGTTACAATAGACCAAACAGTGGTAGAAACAGGTGGACAAATAGCTCCAATTACAGGCGGTATTACTTTAACCATCAATAATGGTGCAGGTGCAGATTTAACTTTAAATGGCTTTGCTGCATCTGCCTGGGGCAATAATTGTTTACTTACGGTAAATGCAGGTGCTTTAATTGAAGGGCCAACATCTAATTTGCAATACAGAGGCTTAACCTTAATTAACAATGGTACTATTAATACAGAATTAAACCCAAGGCCCGATGTAACTACAACAACTATATCGGGTACAGGTGTAATACGTACACTAATCACCTCTAATAATAACGGTTGTATAATATCGGGTAACCAAACTATAACTGACCTTTTAAATTTCAATTTTGGAAATGTAATATCTACCGGTAATCTTATACTTGCTACTACCGCATCTACTCAAAATAACTCCGCTACAGAATGGTTTGTAGATGGTAATCTGCAATTAAATTATGGGGCAGGTACTTCAACAAAATTATATCGCATAGGTGATGCAGGCGGCTACAAACCAGTTACTCTTACTTTGCAGGGCTCTTCGGGTACAGGTGGTGTAAATATTAATACAACAAGCAGCGATCATCCAAATTTATCATCTTCAAACTTTATAGCAAGCAAAACGGTAAATCGATATTGGAGTTTAAGTAATAACGGCTTAACGTTTACCAACGCATCAGCAAATTTTAGTTGGGTAACTGCTGATGCTGACCCTGCAGCAAGCCCTACGTTATTTAAAGTAGGAAAGTTTATATCTCCCACATGGACGTATCCTTCTGTAAGCGGCCAAACAGCAACCAGTATTACGGCTAATGGCTTTAATACCCTCGGCGATTTTGAGGTAGGCGAATTAACATGTACTGTAAATATACCTGACCCTATTTTTAAAGCTGCTTTGCTAGCCAATACTTCTATTAATACAAATGCAGATGGAGAAATACAATGTACAGAAGCTGCAGCATATAATGGAGCTATTACTGTTAATGGATTAGGCATTACCAGTTTAACAGGTATTGAAGCGTTTCCTTTACTTACGGTTTTAGATTGTAGTAGTAATAATTTAACAGCGCTTAATGTTTCGGCAAATATTAATTTACAAAATTTAAGTTGCGGTAATAATAGTTTGACAACCTTAAATCTTAGTACAAATGTTGCTTTACAATCCTTGAATTGCGGCCTTAATAACATTAGTAATTTAACGCTAACAGGTAACGCAACACTCAATACAATTTTAGTATTTTCAAATGCTTTAACGGGTACTTTAAATCTTACGCCTTATACAAATTTAATCACCTTAAGTTGTGCCAATAACCAATTAACAGCATTAAATCTTCCTGTTACAAATACACTTACGGGTTTGCAGTGTCAGCAAAATAATTTAACCTCATTAAACGTATCCGGTTATCCAAACTTGACAACCCTTTTCTGTTACAACAATAATATTACCACTTTAGATGTAAGTGCAAATGGTTTACTTACCTCTTTGTATTGCGCTGACAATGCTTTGACGAGTTTGAACATGCAAAATGGAAACAATACTAACCTCAGCACTTTTGTAGCCACCAATAATCCAGCATTAACTTGTATAAAAGTTGACAATGTAGCTTACATGAATACCAACTGGAGTGCTGCTAAAGATGTTACTGCTACTTATAGTTTAACCTGCCCATTAAATGCACCTGCTGCAGCTTTAAGTTTTGATGGTGGCAATGACAATGTAAATATTGCTAACCCAGGTGTTGATGTAACCAATAAATCTTTCTCGGTAGAAATGTGGCTTAAACGAAACACTACAAACACTTATGATGTAGCTTTTTCGCAGGGTTCTTCGGGAAGTAATAATCAACTCTTACACATCGGTTTTTCAAATACAAATAAATTTATTTTTAATTTTTGGGGTGGCCCTAACGACTTCGAAATTCCTATTACAACTGATTTAATTTGGCATCATTGGGCATGTACTTTTGATAATGTAACGAAAGAAAGAAAGATTTATAGAGATGGTATTTTAATAGGGCAGGCTATTATTCCATCAACTTTTATTGGCAACGGCGCCATTACTCGTATTGGTACAAATGCATATAGTGGCGATGAATTTGATGGTAACATTGATGAAGTAAGGGTATGGAATACGGTGCGTACAGCTGCACAAATATTGGCAAATAGAAATTGTGAAATACAAGCGCAATCAGGCTTGTTGGCTGCTTATCATTTTAACCAGGGAATAGCTTCTGCTAGTAATTCAGGAGTTACTAATTTGGTAGATGCAAGTGGAAATAATAACAATGGTACACTGAATAATTTTGCATTAGCCGGCCCAACATCTAACTGGGTAGCACCAGGTGGCGTAGTTACAGGCACCATTTGTTGTAATGTAACACTTACCACATCTGCAGCTGATACATTAATTGTTTGTACAGAAAGCGGACAATTAACTGGCAACGTTACATTGATTGCTACAGGTGGTACAACTCCTTATACTTATGGCGGAAGCCCAACAACAAACCTTGCAGCAGGTATATACAATTATACCGTTACAGATGCTAATGGTTGCACTGCTTCTGCTACATTAAGAGTTATTCGTACTAACTGCATCATTCCATATTATGCACCACCAACCAACGATACTACTGCAAGCCTTATTGGTGCTGAACTTACGCAGTTATTTAATTTTCCTAATTCGCTGGTAGATACAACTGCTACTAATAATATTTTTCTTATCAGAGATTCCAGCAACGAAGTGTTGATAGAAGTAATTGCAACTTCTTTAAATTATCAGGCTTTAAAAACTTTATTACAAACACCTGCGTATGGCATGAATAGTTTTGTAGATAATGGAAATTCTTCACTTATCATTACTGGTTTTTTTCCTATTGCAAATTTACCATTGCTAAATTCATTGCCACAATTTATAAGATATGTACGTCCTTATTTTACGCCAATTACTTCGGCATTTACTGGGCTTACAACTACGCAGGGCGATAAAGCAATGCGAAGCGACAGAGCAAAAGAAGCCTGGAAAATATCTGGTAGTGGAATTAAAATTGGTGTAATGAGCGATAGCTATAATACCAAGTTTGGTAACCCTGCACAGTTAGATGTTATTAATGGAGATTTACCAGGTACAGGAAATCCTGTACATACTATACCCGTAAAAAATGTAGAAGAATATCCTTATGGTAAAGCAACAGATGAAGGGCGTGCCATGCTGCAAATTGTGCATGATGTAGCGCCGGATGCTGCATTGTATTTTAGGAGTGGTTTTAAAAGTGCTGATGATTTTGCAGAAGGTATAAAAGCATTAAGAGACAGTGGTTGTAATGTAATTGTAGATGATATCACTTACATAACAGAACCATTTTTTGCTGATGGTGTTATTGCAAAAGCAGTAGATAATGTTACAGCAAGTGGGGTAAGTTATTTTACCTCTGCGGGTAACTTTGGTACAAAATCTTATGAAGGAGTATTTGCTCCTATTACAGCACCCGCAGGCTATGTAGGCATGGCACATGATTTTGGTGGGGGTAATGTTTATCAAAATATTTCGCTTACAAAAGGCACTTATACCATCACATTGCAATGGGATGATAAATTTTATTCTGATAAAGACGCCTTAGGTGCGCTGGATGATTTAGATATTTATTTAGTAGATAAATTCGGTGGTAGAAAATTTGGTTTTAACAGAAATAATTTAAATGGCGATCCGTTCGAAGTATGTCCATTTGTTGTACTTGCAGATGTAGATGCAAAAATTATTGTTACCAGAAAAGGTGGCAACAGAAACGTACGTTTTAAATATGTAATTTATAGAGGTGAAGGTACTATTACCAGCAACACACAAGGTACGGGCACTGTACTTGGACAAGCCAATGCAGCAGGCGCAATCACAGTAGGGGCGGTATTGTACAGCAATACACCTGAGTATGGCAATGTGCCAACAATAGCATCATTCTCCTCAAGAGGTGGTACATTAATAAATGGTAATAATAGATTTAAGCCAGATATTACCGCACCAAACGGCGTAAACACTACTGTAAATTTTGGTGGAGTAAATATTGATAGTGATCCTTTCCCTAATTTCTTTGGTACATCTGCTGCTGCACCACATGCGGCTGCTGTAGCCGCTTTGCTTATGGAAGCCAAGAAAAAATATTTTAATGGAGTATCTTTTACAGGGGCTCAAATGAAAACAATTTTGCAAACAAGTGCCATTGATATGGACACGCCAGGCTATGATGTAAATAGTGGTTATGGTTTTATACAAGCAGATGCCGCATTAAAAACCTTCTCAACTCCTTTTCCATTAGTAGATACTATGCGCCTGCAAGATTCTGCATACACACCCGGTGTAAACCCCGTTACTGTTGTAATGAAAGGAGAATATTTTAGCAATAATGCAAAAGTAATTTTCCGCTACGATACAATACCAACATTGGTTACAAATAATGGAAAACAGCTTACCGCAAGTATTCCTGCTTTTATGGGTAACCCACCTTTGGTAATTTATAATCCCGGTATTACTACCAATAATTTAGATGGTGGTAAAAGCGATTCGTTGTACTTTTTTGGAACAATGCCAGCCAATGTAACCGTAACAGTGAATAGTGCAACGAAAAAATTTGGTGAAAAAATACCTGCCTATTCCTTTGCAGTAAAAATTAATAATATACCGTTAGATTCAACAGGAATAACAATTACAGACCTCGGTTTAACAGATGTGATATTTACATCTTCAGCAAATAACCAAAGCAATATTGGTTTGTATTACAGGCGAGCATCTTCCTCTGTTACCAATCTTTCCTTGCCTGCATCTGTTACATTATCCGCATTGTATAATTACAATTTCGTAGATGGGTTGCTAACCATAAACAGGATGCCGCTTACCATTACACCAAAAGATACTACGGTAGCGTATGGTAGAGCCATAAAAGGAAAACAATTAAAATTTAATTATGCATACAATGCTTCCTTGATAGATCCGTTGGAGCAATCAGCTTTTTTAGATTCATTGGTTTTTGTACATAAATCTCCTATGTCAAATTCAATGATATTAATTAACGGGAAGCAGGCAGTGAATGGTTTAACACTAACTGCAAGCGATTTTCTTAACATGAGTTTTATGACAAGCGGGAAAGCTGCAGTAAATGGTAAGCAGGCAGTAAATGGTAAACAAGCAGTAAACGGAATTATTAAATACGATTCTACGTATTATATTCCTGTAGCACCAGAGTCGGTTTTTGATTACCAGGTCGATTCTGCAAATGCAATTATATACAATGGCAAACAAGCCGTAAATGGTAAACAGGCTGTAAACGGTAAGGCTGCAGTAAATGGAAAGCAAATGGTAAATGGTAAAGCCGCTGTAAACGGAAAACAAATGGTAAATGGTAAACAAGCTGTAAACGGAAAAGCTGCTGTAAACAGCAATAGCTTTAATGATGAAACAAACGATGACGTATTGCTCATTGTAGATTCTTTGGATGTATATGGATTAAATAGTGATTCTTTATTAGGCTTTGAATCGATGAATATGATATCAGGAATTACTGTTGGCAACTGGTTAATTGGCCCAGGTGTTTTGATGTCTGAAAACTTTGATATTAATTATGGTTTGGGTAATCTTACCATTATACCTGATACTTTAATTGTAAAAGCAAAAGATACCATTGCAGGCTGTAATGGAGAACAACCTATTTATAAAAGTACTAAAGCAATGTATCAATACGAAGATGCAGATAGCAATGTAGTGGCTACAGGCCCTGTATACACAGTGCTTACGAATACAAATGTAAACGCAGGCACTGGCAATCTTAGCCCCGGTACTTATAAAATTTTTCCTTCTGCATTGTTACAACAAGGTGCTGTACCAAATTATATTCCTGTTTATAAAAATGGAATATTAACTGTGCCAGCATTATTATCTGCACCAATTTTAACGATAGGAAATAATTGTGGAAGCTCTATACTTTCCACAACAGCTACAGGTGCTTTATTGTGGAGTACTGGTGCAACTACTGCTTCTATTACGGTAAGTACTGCCGGTAATTATACACTTACAAAAACGGTTAATGGTTGCACAAGTGCAGTGGCAACTGTAATAGCTACACCAGGTGTTTTACCTGCTTCGCCAACTGCTTCTGTTACGCAACCTACCTGCACCTTAGCTACAGGAACAATAACGGTTACTTCAGCAAAAACAGGATTAACATTTAGTATAAACGGAAGTACCTACACTAATACAACAGGAGTGTTTACAGGAGTTGCGGCAGGAACTTATAACCTCACTGCAAAAAATACCACAGGTTGTATTTCTCTTATTACGAGTGTTATTATATCTCCACCAAATTGTTCATCCATTGGCGATTTTGTTTTTAGAGATAATAATGGAAACGGTATTCAAAATATAAATGAACCAGGTATTGCAGGAGTAACGGTTAGTTTATTAAATAGTGCAGGAACAATTTTGACAACTACAACAACCAATAGCAATGGAGCATACAGCTTCAATAATTTGATGCAGGGAACTTACGGTGTTTCCTTTACAACACCTGCGGGGTTTAGCGCATCACCCGGTAAAATAGGTACTGATGTTACAAAAGATAGTGACCCTTTAAACGGAGTAGCAACAGGGATTGTGTTAGCTTCAAATCAAACAAATAATAATATTGATGCAGGATTTGTTCCATCAATATTGGTATTGGGCAATAGAGTATGGTACGATGCAGATAATAACGGAATAAACAGCAGTAGTGAAAATGGCATGAGGAATATTACCATGAAGCTGTATAAGGATAATGACAATAATAATGTGGCAGATGGTTCGGCAATAGCAACTACCATAACAGATGCCAGTGGATATTATTCTTTTGCCGGCCTTGCTCCAGGAAATTATATTGTAGGTGCCATTATTCCTAATGGTTATGTAAGTAGCAATATAAATGCTGCTGACCCAGATAATAATATAAACAATGATGATAACGGATCCGTGCAAGTGGGGAATGAAATAAGAGGACTGGCCATTACACTATCTATAGGAAACGAGCCCGATGCCAATAATAATACCAATAATTCCTATGATTTTGGATTGTTACCTGATTGTAATTGTATAAATACTTCTGGCAATTTATTAACCAATGGAAGTTTTGAAAATGGAACTACCGGCTGGAGTGCAATTGGGGGTACCGTATCATCTGGTACTGGTTATGTAGCATGTGGAACTAAGAATGGTTTTAATAATTCTTTTAACAAAAATTCTACCGTTTACCAGGATGTAACAATAACTGCTGGTACTACGCTAACCCTTAGTGGCTTTGCTGGAACCCATACACCTGGCCTGGCTTGCAACCCTAAACTGAGTTTAATATTCCGCAATGCTGCTGGTACAGTATTAAGTCAAACCGATGTAGCAGTTAATCAAAACGTAGATGCAAATTTTGGCCAATTGGCTTTTTACAGCATCACTGCTACGGCACCTGCGGGGGCTACAAAAGCAAGGGTACAAAGTTTTGTTACCTGCGATTATGTAAAAATGGATGCCTTCTGTTTAAGGGTAAATGCAAGCGGACTTAAAGCTAATCCAGGGAATAATATTCCACCGGAAGAATTTGCTGCAATACAAGATAAACCTGTTTATAAAGCACTGGACATACCAGTTTTTGATGTGCTCATTACTCCAAATCCTTTTGTGCATTTTTTCGATATTTCTACAAAAGCAAAAGACAACTTTACGCCAGTACAAATGAGGGTTATAAATACAAGTGGTAAATTAATGTACCTGCAAAAAACTGTGGCAAATAATAAAATAAAAATAAATACAGACTCATGGATGAGTGGTATTTATTGGGTAGAAGTAATACAGGGTGATCAAAGGAAAGTTATTAAACTGGTAAAGCTGTAGGAAAGATAAATTAAGTTATTTATAACTGATAAAAGTTTGATACAGTTAAAGTGTCAAGCCGAGCCTATTGAAGCTGGTATGCATATACGAAGCCACATTCGACGAGCTCAGGCTGACTCTGTAATAATTTGAAACATGGCACACTATAAAATTTAAAATAATTAAAATAATGACAAAAAAAAATCTACGAATTATTTTAATGAGCATCATTTTTTTTAGTTGCTTTCAAACGAAAGTTTTTGCCAATGAAGCAGATAGTCTAAAAAAAATATTATTAACGAGTGTTACAGATAGCGCAAGAGTAGATGTATTAAATGTATTGAGTAAATCTTTTTTTAATTCCAATCCCGATACTTCTATTGTTATTGCTAACACCGCAAAATCGTTGGCAGAACGCATCAATTACAAACCAGGCTTAGCACTTGCTTATAAAAATATAGGTAAGGGTTATTACTTAGGAGGAAAATATAAAGAAGCTATTTTAAACTGGCATCAGGCAATAGAAGTGTATAAATTATTGAATGATAAAAAAGGCGTTGCCAATATGCTTAGTAACCAGGGGGCAGTTTACTTTAACCAAGGGGATGATGCAAAATCTTTGGAGTTGCATTTGCAATCCTTAAAAATGTCTGAAGCACTAAATGATACTTTACGAATACTAACCTCACTCACCAATATTGGAGCGGTATATTTGAATAAACCTGTCACTTATCAAAAAGCACTAGATTATTTTCTTCGTTCCTTTCAACTCAGTCTTGCCATAAAAGATGATTATTCAATAGGCACATCTGCTGTTAATCTTGGTGAATTGTATTTTAAAATGGGAGACGATAAAAAAGCACTGGAGTACCTGCGCCAATCCGAAAAAGCATACAAGGGCACTGAAGATTTGCCATATACATTGAATTATATTGGCAGGGTTTTTACAAGGCAAAAAAATTTTGAAAAGGCAATACAAATACATACTGAGGCTTATAATATTGCTAAGAAGCTAGATACAAAACTAGACCAAACACAATCCCTCGTTGCGCTGGCGCAAGCTTATAAGGCAAGTGGGGATGTAGCCTCCGCTATTAAAACTTTTCAGCAATCTATAGAAGTTTCCATGCCGCTAAATGCTAATGTGGAAATGAAAGATGCATACCAGGGTTTATCAGAATCGTATGCTCAACAAGCAGATTATACCAATGCATTTAAATACCAAAACTTGCTCCTTACCATAAAAGATACTATTTACAACATCAATACAGATAAGAAACTTGGAACATTGCAATTTGGTTTTGACCTGGAAAAAAAAGAAGGAGAAATTAGTTTATTAAACAAGAACAAAGAAATACAACGAAGAGAAATACAAAGACAGAAAATGGTAAAGTACGGTTTTATTGGAGGGTTTTTAACTGTGCTGCTATTTGCATCCGTATTTTTTAAACAAAGAAATAAAATTGGTAATGAGAAGAAAAGAAGCGATAAGTTATTACTCAATATTTTACCTGCCGAAACTGCCGAAGAATTAAAAGCCACTGGCACTGCAAAAACAAAACGATTAGATTTAGTAAGTGTATTGTTTACAGATTTTAAAAATTTTACACAAGCAAGTGAAATACTTACACCAGAGGAACTGGTGGCAGAAATAAATTATTGCTATAGCGAATTTGATAGAATTGTGGAAAGGTATGGAATAGAAAAAATAAAGACCATTGGCGATTCATACATGTGTGCAGGCGGCTTACCTGTGTGCAACAACACACACCCTTTTGATGTAGTGAGCGCAGGATTGGAGATGGTACAATTTATTGAAATGAACAAGCAGCAAAGAATACAAAATGGACTGCCTTATTTCGAACTGCGCCTTGGCATTCACTCAGGCCCGGTGGTGGCGGGTATTGTAGGTATTAAAAAATTTGCTTATGATATTTGGGGAGATACGGTAAACACTGCCTCCCGAATGGAAAGCAGCGGAGAGGTGGGCAGAGTAAATATTAGTGGAACTACCTATGAATTGGTAAAAGAAAAATTTGATTGTGTTTACAGAGGTAAAATTGAAGCAAAAAATAAGGGGGTAATTGATATGTATTTTGCTGAAGCTATGAAAGAAAATATTGTGGAAACATTTGCCAATTATCAGACAGAAATTCAATTAAATTAAAAAACTTAGATGACAAAAAGTTTGATTTAACACTGGCTTGAGGGATAGCGTGAGCTTGTAGAACCCGTTGCAGTAAACGAACCCGCCTTTGATAAGCTCAGGCGGACACTTTATTGATTGGAGAATAATTATCCATCTTAAAATAAAAGACAATTATGGAAGATTCTACGAAAGGAACCGTTACCAACAAATACGTTTTTGTTAAAAATAAAAATACCGCCATGAGCTATAAACATAAAACAGATAAGGTAGATTGGAAAATGGTAACATCGCCAAAAAATATTTTATTAATATTTATAGGTACCAGCCTTGCTGTACTTGCCATGAAGGGCTTTATGATACCCAATAAATTTTTGGATGGGGGTATAACAGGAATTTCTATTTTACTCCACGAAATATTTCATATTAATATTAGTTTTCTGGTAATTATTTTAAACGTATTTTTTATTTATTGGGGGTATAAAAGAATAGGAAAAACATTTGCAGTGCAAACTACAGTTGCAGTTATACTACTATCAGTTGGTTTGCTTTTTATTAATATAAATCCTATAACGCACGATAAATTATTGATAGCCATTTTTGGTGGAATATTGATGGGAACAGGTGTGGGGCTCGTTATTAGAGGTGGTGCCGTAATAGATGGAGCAGAGGTAATTGCAGTTTTTACCGGAAGAAAAACCGGATTTTCTAACAGTGAAATTGTTTTACTCATCAACGTAATAATTTTTGGCGTGGCAGGTTTTCAATTTGGAATAGAAACTGCCATGTACTCCATCATCACCTATTTTACTGCAACACGGGCAATCAATTATGTGGTAGATGGTATAGAAGAATTTACCGCAATGAATATTGTATCGTGCAAACAGGAAGAAATAAAAAACTTTTTAGTAAACGATTTGGGAAAAGGCATAACTGTTTATAAAGGCGAAAGAGGGTACCTGCCCGGTAGTTATGATATAAGTACAGATTGTGAAATTATAGTAACCATTATTACCCGGTTAGAAATAAAACAAATACAAGATGCCGTATTAAACATAGATCCTAAAGCCTTCATGTATGTGCAAAGCATAAAAGAGGCATCTGGCGGAATATTAAAACACAAAGCACATGCAAAGTAAACTCGTTATGAAAGATTTTGTAACAGATATGCTAAAGCGTAAACTGCCGCCAAATTATTGTTACCACAATTATGAACACACTTTATATGTGCTGGCAAAAGTAATTGAAATAGGCACGTATGAAAACTGTACCAATATAGAATTAGAGCTATTGAGTGCCGCAGCATTGTGGCATGATACAGGCTACGTAAATACCTACGCAGGGCATGAAGAAGTGAGCTGCCTATTGGCAAAAAAATATTTACCCAAATATGGTTTTACAAAAAATGAAATTATAAAAATAAACGGAATGATAATGGCTACAAAAATTTTGCAAACGCCCACTAATAAATTAGAAGAAATAATGGCCGATGCAGATTTGGAATATTTAGGAACTAATTGTGTTGCTGAAAAAGCGCATTTATTATTTAAAGAATTGCAATCATTAACCCCATCGTTAAATGAAAAAGCATGGAATAAAATGCAAATTGCCTTTTTAGAAACGCACCATTATTTTACCAATTACTGTAAAAAAAATAAAGACCCTTTAAGACATGCGTATCATGAACGACTAATACAAGCCCCGGGATGAAGTAGCATAAAATTATTGTATTTGGTGATTAGTAAATTTTTATAGTAATACGTAGATTTAGAAAGTATGCAAGCTGCCAAAAACGAATTACAAAAGCAATGCTATAAAATGGATCAAAATAGTTTTACCGAAAGTATTTTTGAATTCTGTTACTTTAAACTGACTAAACCAAATATGTTTTTGGAATTACTCTATTTAAAAGAAACGCCGGCACTAGCAAAAACAATTGGGTAAAATCAAAAAACGAGATAGCCGAAAACGCAATAGAGTTGGTAATCAAATTTTAAATTTTTAAAAATGGAAAAAGCAGGAATACGCCACAAAGTTGGCGATACATTTAAAATTTGAAGATAATTTAAGAAAAATAATATTGATTGTGTTTATGCCGTGGTTTGTATCTCTTCGAAACACATTGAAAAAAAGGTAAAGGCGACACGAATCTTTGTGATAATTTGATACCTATGAACAAGGTCATAAAGAAAAACGGTGGCTGAGTTATTTGTAAAAATTATACCTTGCTGCCAAGCTGTAGCCTTTGGTGGTAAATACATTGGCATAAAAGGAATGATAGTAGCCGCAAAAATATTGGCATTTACAGCAATAGATTTATTTACAACCCCGGCATTAATACAAAAAGCAAAAG
>JANXXM010000102.1 GCA_025350645.1 Ferruginibacter sp. | reverse complement strand
AAAGCAGGCGGTCCTGTGCAATCCATCATAAATATGGTGCAGCGCTTTAATGAAAATATAGCGTATTATATTTTTTGCAGCAATACAGATCTTAATGGAGAGCTTTTGCCGCAGGTACAAACCAACCAGTGGATATCTTATAATGAATACACAAAAGTATGGTATGCAGCCGGTGTAAATAAAAGCCGCAGCATGCAGCAGCAAATAAAAATAGTACAACCATCGGCACTGTTTATTGTGGGCTTATTTTCCTGGGAGTATAATGTAAAACCCTTGTTTTTTTCTACTGTACCTCATACCATATTATCTGTAAGAGGTATGTTGCATAGCGGCGCACTAAGTCAGAAAAAATTGAAGAAACAACTTTTTCTTGCTTTGCTCAAGCTTACCGGAAGAATACATGCAATAACTTTTCATGCGACAGATGAAGATGAAAAGGTTTTTATTGAAAAAGCATTTGGTAAAAAAGTTGTAACAAAAATTGCTGCAAATTATGCCAGCAGGTTAGCATACATAACGCCACCAATAAAAGTAAAAGATGAATTGAATTTAATGTCGGTAGCACTTATAAGCCCCATGAAAAATCATTTGATTGTATTGCAGGCATTGCAGGTGTGCAATCAAAAAATTATTTGGAATATTTATGGTCCTGTAAAAGATGCTGCTTATTGGGATATATGCCTTGCAGCAATTAAAAATTTACCAGCAAATATTACAGTGCTGTATCATGGAGATCTTAACCCTGCAGATAAAGAAAAGGCATTTACAGATAACCATGTTTTTATTTTACCCAGCCGCAGCGAAAACTTTGGTCATGCTTTTACGGAAGCGTTTACTGCAGGCCGCCCGGTAATAACCAGCAATGGTACACCGTGGAATATGCTGCAAAAGGCAGGCGCAGGAATAAATGTGCAACCAGCCAAAGAAGAGATCGCAGTTGCTATACAATTTTTTGCTGCAATGCAAAATGAAGAATACTTACGGTGCAGCCACGCAGCAACGCAGTATGCAATTACACAAATAAAAGAAGATACACTCAAAGATGCCTATAAAAATTTATTTGTTTTAGCAGGATAATGTTTGCCCAAAAAAAATTCATACAATTTATTATAATCTTTTTTGCGGTGTTTTCAATATGTTATTTTGGTACGCTGCTGGTTATAGGATTATCTGTACCAGGCGGCAGCTATAGCCCTTTTGTAGCCAAGTATCTTAATTATGTAGATCTTCTCCGCAACTCACTTTTGGCGGCTACAAAATTTATTTTATCTTTTTTTAATATACCCACTTATCGCCTGGGAGATTATACTTTAAGAGGCTCTAATGGCCGTGGAATAAAAATGATTTATGCCTGCATTGGTTACGGGGTAATGAGTTTTTGGATAGCTTATACGCTTGCCACCAGGGCAGTACTAAAGAAGAAAATAATATGGCTTTTTGCAGGGCTATTATTATTATGGGTTATAAATGTGTGCAGGCTGGCACTGGTACTGGTATCTACACAACACAACTGGTCTTTTCCTTTTGGATGGGATCATCACACCTGGTTTAATATAATAGCATATACCTTTATTTTTTTAATGATGTATTTTTTTGAAAAAAATATAAAAGCAAATCATCCCCGAGATAAATAATAGTATTGTTTCAATAATTTTTACATGAACGTAGATTTATCAACTTATAACAACAGCTCATTTAATACCGGTAGCAGCATTAAAAAGTTTTGCTGGTATTACACCAGTATATTTTTTTTTAGAAATGCTTTATTTCCCTTTTATGGATTTAAACTTTTTTTGCTAAAACTATTTGGTGCAAAAGTGGGCAAAGGAGTAATCATAAAACCTAACGTAAACATTAAATATCCGTGGCTGCTTAACATTGGAAACTATAGCTGGATAGGAGAAAATGTGTGGATAGATAACCTGGATATGGTAAGCATAGGTAACAATGTATGCATATCGCAGGGCGCATTGCTGCTTAGCGGAAACCACAATTATAAAGTACCGGCGTTTGATCTTATAACAAAACCAATAGCTCTGGAAGATGGTGTGTGGATAGGCGCAAAAGCAATGGTATGTGGTGGTGCTGTTTGCCATAGCCATTCCATACTTACTGTTGGCTCCATAACTGCTACAGATATGGAAGCTTTTTATATTTACAAAGGCAACCCTGCCGTAAAATTTAAACCACGAATTATTAATTAAATTTCTTTCTCTGTTCTAATATGAACTTTTCTTTTTTGTAATACCAACTCTGCTATTTCTCCCACCCAAGCTAGCTTTTTTTGCAGCTGTTTAACTTCCCTGATATTTTTATTGTGATTTTTATATAAAAGAGTAATAAGCTTATTATTAATATTTTATAAGATATAACTTTTATAAAGCAATTTATTTTCCACATATTAAATTTTAGTAAAATGCCCGCCTGCGCTGCATTTGCAATAGCAACAACCTTATCTTAAAAAAAATTATATCTTTTCATGAAATAAATATATCTATAGGGCGTTTATATTTTGATATTCCAATATTTACCTGCTTACCCGGGAATAATGAAAAACCAACTAACGAGATGAAAATTTCGCTGATAACTGTTACCTATAATTCAGAAAAATTTCTTGCAGACTGCATTGAATCTGTTCTTATGCAGGATTACCCGCACATAGAACATATAATTGTAGATGGCAACTCCAAAGACAATACCGTAGCCGTTATAAAAAGATATGAAGGCAAACTGGCCCAATGGATTTCTGAGCCAGACAGGGGAATGTACGATGCTATTAACAAAGGAATGAAGATGGCCACCGGCGATGTGATTGGCATTTTAAACAGTGATGACATGCTGGCCTCTGCAAATGTAATTTCTACTATTGCAAAAACTTTTAATGAAAATAATATTGACTCGATATACGGAGATTTAAAATTTGTAGACCAGGATGATACTACTAAAATATATCGAACCTGGAAAGGCAAACAATACAAGCGCAGCCTTTTTACCACAGGCTGGATGCCTGCTCACCCTACGTTTTACATCAAAAGATCTGTAGTTGAAAAATTTGGCGGTTACGAATCTCATTTTTCCACAGCATCAGATTATGAGTTTATGACGAGGTATTTATTTCATCATAAAATTTCTTCCTTTTACCTGCCGAAATTAATTGTGAAAATGAGAAGGGGAGGAGCTAGCAATAAAAATATTTACCACAGGGTAAGGGCAAACAGGAGAGACTACCTGGCTATGAAAAAAAATCATATACCTTTACCACTTGTAGTATCTATTCTTAAACCATTAATGAAACTGCATCAATATCCCAATATTTTAAAATCAGTAGCAATGCATGTTTTCAATTTTTAAACAAAAAAAAGAAAACCTTTACGGGGAAGATTATTTTCCATTCAGTACAGACATTCATTCCCATATATTGCCAGGTATAGATGATGGCTCGCCAGATGTAGCCACCTCCCTGCAATTGATAGCAGGCCTGCAAAAACTGGGTGTTACACAATCCATTGCCACACCGCATATCATTGGTGATATGTATCGTAATAATGCAACTTCTATAAATAATGCCCTGCAATTGCTACGACAGTCACTCAAAGAAAATAATATAAATTTTTCGGTAAATGCAGCAGCAGAATATATGCTGGATGATTATTTTTTTGAACAATTGTATGGAGAAAATAAACTGCTTACCTTAAAAGAAAATTATATTCTTACAGAATTTTCTTATGCATCCAACCCTGCCAATATAGAAAAAATGGCTTTCAACATTCTTACCGAAGGCTACACACCTGTACTGGCTCACCCGGAAAGATATGGTTACTTTCACACCGATTTAAAAATGTATCACCGGCTAAAGGATATTGGTTTTTTACTTCAACTCAATTTGCTTTCCCTCACCGGTTATTATGGCAAAGGCGCACAAAAAGTTTCTCATTATCTTTTGCAAAATGATCTTATTTCTTTTACCGGTACAGATATGCATCATACCCGCCATCTAGATAGCCTACAGCATCCCACACATAAAAAATTATTTGCAGAAGCATTTAAAGGGAAAAAAATGAATGAAGAATTTGTTTTTTAAATATTGGAAACACACAGAAAGTAATTTTTATGATCCTATTTTTTTAGGAGAAATATTTTACGAGTTCAGTAAATCCTTCACTCTTGCAGCTACCTTTTCTGCATTGGGCAGCATTTCTTTTTCTAAAATAATATTCATAGGCACAGCAGGTAAATCTACAGCGCCCATCACTTCTACCGGTGCATCTAAAAAACGAAAGCATGCTTTGGAAATGCGCCCTGCAAGTGCTTCAGCAAAAGAATTGTTTTGCTGTTCTTCTGTAAGTATAATGCATTTTCCATGTTTTTTTACCGAACTAAAAATCAATGTTTCATCTAAAGGAAATAAGGTGCGCAAGTCCATAATTTCTACTTGCCCGGCAAAGTTTTTTGCAGCAGCATTTGCCCAATAAACTCCCATGCCATACGTAATAATGCAGCAACTTTCACCTGTATTAATTTTTTTATCATCAGCCTGTAAAATAATATTTGCTTTACCCAGGGGCAGCATATAATCTCTTGCAGGCTCTATTGTTTTAGCATCTTCTGTGCCCGCTACTTTGCTCCAGTAAAGCCCTTTATGCTCCAGTATTATTACAGGGTTTGGGTCCATAAAAGCAGCTTTTAATAATCCTTTCATATCTGCCGCATTGCTTGGGTAAACTATCTTTATTCCTTTAATGGTAAGCAGCATACTTTCTATACTCCCGCTATGATAAGGGCCGCCGCCGCCGTACGCACCTATAGGTACACGTATAAGGGTTTGCACCGGAAATTTACCACAACTCAGGTAGCAGCTTTTAGAAATTTCTGTTACCAGTTGGTTAAGGCCAGGATAAATATAATCTGCAAACTGTATTTCTACAATGGGCTTTACTCCCACGGCACTCATGCCAGCGGTAGAGCCAATAATGTATGCTTCCTGTATGGCGGTATTAAAAACACGGTTATCGCCAAACTGCTCCGCCAAAGTAGCAGCTTCTCTAAAAACGCCGCCCAGCCTGCGTCCTACATCCTGTCCATACAAAACAGCTTCCGGGTAATCTTCCATTATTTCTCTTATAGCAAATAATGCAGCATCTACCATCAATACTTTTTCATTACCTGCGGGTGCACGTTCACCCTTTTCTTCTGTAATAGTTGTGGGTGCAAAAACATGGGTGGAAAAAGATGCAGCATCAGGCTCCGGAGATGCAACCGCTTTATCAAATTCAGTTTGTATAAATGCAGTTGCGGTTGTTTCTATATTTTTAAGGTCAGCTTCGGCAACCCCTTCCTCCAATAATTTTTTATACAAATGTTCGTAAGGATCATCCGCAGTATGCTTTCTCAGATCATCTTCTGTACGATAAAAATCTTTGCGTACACCACTTGTATGATGCCCCAGCAGCGGCACTCTTGCATGCACCAACCATGGCCCTCTGTTTATTCGTACATCGTTTATTACATCCTGCATGGTGGCATAGCTTTCTTCAAAATCGTAGCCATTTATACTCACTCTTTTTATTCCTTTAAAACCTTCCGTATATTCATACGCATTGCTTGTTCTGGCTTCTGCAGCGGTTACACTTATGCCCCAGTCATTATCCTGCACAAGATAAATAATGGGTAGTTGATGCAATGCAGCAAATTGAAATGCTTCGCTTACTTCGCCTTCTGTTACCGATGCATCTCCAAGTGAGCATAGTACAATCGGTTTTAAGTGTTGAGTATTGGGTATTGAGTTTTGATCCTCGTTTATATTTTGAGAAAGGGTCAAATTCTCCCGAAAAGTATTTTCTTCTGCGGAGGGATTTAAGGTGTCTAAATATTTTATTCCCTGCGCAACACCCGTTGTAGGAATAGCCTGCATACCGGTTGCGCTGCTTTGTTGTATAATGGTGGGTTTATCTGCACCCCGGTAATTTGGATGGTTATAATATGCCCTGCCACCCGTAAAAATATCGCCAGCTTTTGCAAGTAGCTGCAGCATCATATCGTAAGGCGAAAATCCCATTCCGAGCAGCATACTTTCATCTCTGTAATATGGGCTCACATAATCGCACGGCAGTAAATTAAATGCCGCAGCAAGTTGTATAGCTTCGTGCCCGCGGCTGGTACTGTGTACATATTTGCAAATGCTACGGTTGGCTTCATAGATGGCTGCCATTGATTTTGCCTTGCACATATTCGTATAGGCCCTTAGTAAAATATCTTTGTTCAATCGTTAAAAGTTGTTGGGTACAAATGTACCTTCTAAAATATTGTTGAGCAAACAGGAATGTATATCGGAATAATGTAAATAATTAATCTTATAATTTTATTAAGGAAAAACAATCTTGCAATTAAAATATCCCAACAAACCCACTTATACAATACTTGTATTTATCTATCCATTTTTACTACATAAATACAACTATATATGATAGGGAGAAAACAACAAACGGCATTAATGCAGCAAGCATTAAACGCCGACAAATCTTCTTTTATAGCAGTTACAGGGAGATGGCGTGTAGGTAAAACCTATTTGATAGCACAAGTGTATGCAAATAATTTTTGCTTGCTTGTTACAGGTATACAGGCAGCAGGCAAGCAAGCTCAAATAAATAATTTTGCACAAAAAATAGCAGCGTATGCCAGCAAACAAATTGTAGTACCGCCTGCCAATTGGCAACAAATTTTAATTGAATTAAAAAATTACCTAAGAACATTATCAAAGAAAAAAGCAGGTTATTTTTTTAGACGAATTGCCCTGGATAAGTACCACAAAATCTGGGTTTTTACAAATGATGGCTCATTTATGGAATGATTATTTATCAAAGGAGAAACATTTCATTTGAGTGTTGTGCGGCTCTGCAACATCCTGTATAACCCAAAAAATAGTAAATGATAAAGGAGGCTTGCATAATAGAATTACACTTACCGTTGCATTAAAACCCTTTACACTAAGTGAAACCAAAGCTTTTTTTCTGAGAAAAAATTTTTACTTTCTGATAATGCAATAGTAGAATTATATATGGCACTTGGCGTAATCCTTTTTTACCTGGAAAAAATAAAACGTGGTAAAAGTCCTGCCCAGGCAATAGAGCGTATTTGCTTTAGCGAAACAGCAACGCTTAAAAACGAATATGATAATTTATATAAAGCATTAATTGATCATTCAGAAAATTATGAAGCGATAGTAGCTTCACTGGCAAATGCGAAAGTTGATTAGGTAGCGAAGAGATAATCAGAAAATCTAAAATTGCAAAAGATGGTCCATTTATAAGAACGATGAGCGATTTGATGCTGTCTGGTTTTTTAATAGCAAAGGCACCTTACGGAAAATTAAAACGAGGAACCATTTATAGGTTGGTAGACGAGTTCTCGGTATTTTACCACAAGTTTATGAAAAGAAATAACAAGACAAATAAAGGAATCTCGCAAATACTTGCTGCATCGCAACAATATAAAATATGGACCGGTTATACCATTTTAAAACTCTCCATAAATTTGGTAGTAAAATTCCCGCTTTTAAAATTTTCATTTTGCATAAGCTGCAGGTGAAAAGGGATAGTAGTTTTTACACCTTCTATCACATATTCGCTAAGAGCACGGTACATAGTATTTATGGCTTCATCTCTTGTTTGTGCTACCGTTATTAGTTTTGCAATCATACTATCGTAGTAAGGCGGTATGATGTAACCTGCATACACATGGCTATCTACCCGTACACCATGCCCGCCTGGCTGGTGCAGTACAGTTATTTTTCCCGGGCTGGGGCGAAAGTCATTGTAAGGATCTTCTGCATTTATGCGGCATTCTATGGCGTGCATTTGAGGGTAATAATTTTTACCGCTTACTTTTTCGCCGGCTGCAATTTTTATTTGTTCTTTTATAAGGTCAAAATTTATTACTTCTTCTGTTACGCAATGCTCTACCTGTATCCTGGTATTCATTTCCATAAAGAAAAAATTCCGGTGTTTATCTACCAAAAACTCAATAGTACCCACGCTTTCATAATTTATAGCTTTTGCAGCTTTTATGGCGGCATCCCCCATTCTTTCCCTTAGTTCATCCGTCATAAAAGGAGAGGGCGATTCTTCTATCAGCTTTTGATGGCGGCGTTGTATAGAGCAATCTCTTTCACTAAGGTGGCACACATTCCCGTATTGATCACCTGCAATTTGTATCTCTATATGGCGGGGCTCTTCCACAAATTTTTCCATATACAAACCATCATTTTTAAAAGATGCTGCGGCTTCCGTTTTGGCATTATCAAAGTTTTTTTCCAGCTCGCTTTCTTCCCACACTACCCTCATTCCCTTACCACCACCGCCTGCTGTGGCTTTTAATATTACCGGGTAGCCTATTTCCTTTGCTGCCCAGTGTGCATGCTCTATATTATTTAGTAGCCCCTCTACACCAGGTACCACGGGTACTCCGGCTTTTATCATTGTTTGTTTTGCAGTTACTTTATCGCCCATTCCGTTTATCATATCTGGCGTGGGGCCAATAAATTTTATACCATGATCGCTGCAGATTTTTGCAAACTTTGCATTCTCTGCCAAAAAACCATAGCCGGGGTGCACCGCATCTGCGTTAGTAATTTCTGCAGCAGCCATTATGTGCGCCATGTTTAGGTAACTGTCTACACTCGCAGGCTTGCCTATACATACCGCTTCGTCTGCAAATTTTACGTGCAGGCTATCTTTATCTGCAGTGGAGTAAACGGCCACTGTTTTAATACCCATTTCTTTGCAGGTGCGTATAATGCGCAGGGCTATTTCGCCACGGTTTGCAATCAGAATCTTTTTAAACATAATAAAAAAATGTGCAAATGTGCAGATGGACAAATGTGCAAAAATGCGACCATTTAACCATTACCATTGCTGCTGTTTAATTTAAAAATGAAGTTTGAATTAGGCAAATGTGCCCTACTTCAAACATTTAAATATTTACTTTGAGAGAAAAGCAATGGATAATTTTAAAAAGAGATTTTTTTCTATAAGCGCTGTTCTCATAAAATTTATTTTGTTTAGAAAAATTATCATCGTTATTTCATGTCCTTTTGCATGATGTCAAATTTTCTCATTTGCCCATCTTATGAGGGATCTACCAGAAACAATGGCTGATCATATTCTACAGGGCTTGCATCTTCTACCAATACTTTTACTATAGTTCCTTTTATTTCACTTTCTATCTCATTAAAAAGTTTCATAGCTTCTATAATGCACACTATTTTTCCTGAAGTTACTTCATCCCCTACGTTTACAAAGAGCGGTTTTTCCGGGCCAGCAGAGCGGTAAAATGTACCTATCATTGGGCTTTTTATGGTGATGAGATTATCTGTTTTTGGAGTGGCTGCAGCTGCAGGCGGCATGGGCGTTGCTGCTGCGGTTGCCTGGCTAATTACTGGAGGCGGAGCGTAAGATGCGGGTGCTGCTTGAGTATATATTTTTTGTGAAGGGTCTTTTTTTTGTTTGATAGTGATCTTGGTTCCATCTTCTTCAATGGTTATTTCTCCGATCGAAGTTTTATTGATAAGCTTTACGAGTTCCTGTATCTGCTTGATGTCCATATTCAGTTAAATTAAATGGTTAATTTCAATATTGAAACGGGCAGCTAAGATACCAAATGATTGTACAATATCACAACAATTATTATTTTAAAAATCAACAAAAATTGATCTTTTTTATCAATAAATGGGTAAGAAAGCTACTAAATGACATAAAATCGTTCAAAAATGAACAAAAACAAAAGAAGCAATTGCGAACGCAATTGCTTCTTTATACAAAGTAAAATTTATTTGCTGGGTATAATTTATTGTTATAGAATCTACCCTTTCACACGCTCCACATATTCTCCTGTTTTTGCAAGAACTCTAATAAGTTCACCCTCGTTTACAAAAAGGGGCACATTTACTGTTGCACCGGTTTCTACAGTGGCAGGTTTAAGTGTTTTTGTAGCGGTATCTCCTCTCATACCAGGCTCGCTATAAGTTACCAATAATACAATTTTATCCGGCAATTCTACTGACATTGGCTGGTCTGTTTCTCCATTAATAGATACAGATACTTCCTGCCCGTCTTTTAAAAAACGGGGTGCATCTATCATAGTTTCTGCTACGGTTATTTGTTCAAACGTTTCTACATCCATAAAGCTATAACCCGTATCATCTTTATATAAGTAAGTGTACGTTTTCTTTTCTACTCTTACCGGGTAAATTGTTTCGCCGGAGTTCCATGTTTGCTCAATGGTGCGGCTGTTATCTACACCCTTTAATTTTGCCCATACTTTTGCGGCAGAACGTGCTGTTTTATTTTGCCCGAAATCTATTACCGTATATAAACTACCATCTACTTTGATGATAAGACCAGATCGTATATCTGTTGTGGTTGCCATTATTGCTAATTTTTGATAAGGCTGTAAAAGTAGCGGAAAATATTTGATTGGGGAAACCTTCGTACGATGGAAATGAGATGAATAAAATTATCAACTTCCCTGTCTTTAATAAGGGTTTGATAATGTACTCTAGTGATAAAGATTTAGCCGAAACTTAAATGAATTGGACTATAGACAGTACAACTTAAAATAATAAGAAAGCTGGTTTTTTTGAAGGGTATACATTTCATTCGAAATGTATACCCTTCAGATCTTTGATTTTTTTTGTATGCGAACATAAAAATAAACCAAGTAGTATTTTTCTTTTTACTTACAACTGAATGGTTATTTTATCTGAACTGTTTTTTATAACTGCTGTGAAAGTGTTGCTTCCCTCTGTAGCATTATCAGAACCTTGGGGGTCAAATGTTGAGATTGCATTTAGCATAGATGTAATGGTTTTTTGCAAGGAAATAGTGGCACCATTAGCAGTTAAACTATTTGCATTATCCCAGCCATGTAATACTACTGCAATGTTTTTGAATGTAGAAGGCATTGAACCTGAAACAGCCTCCAGTATTAGTTTATTTGCAGCAGCATCATAATATATTGTTCTTTTATAAAATGCACCTGTTTCATAATTAAACGATTTGCCATCATCTTCATAATATACAAAGCTGTTGGGTACTGAACCCTTGTACAAGTGCAGCATCAGTGTATCCGAAGGTTTATCAGCAGTGGTTTGTACAAGGGATTGCATAGGTATAATACTGCTTTCTTTTACATACACCGGCAATTTGGAGAGCGATAATTCTACCACCAATTCTTTATTGCCTGCACTCTTTTCATCATTGTATAAATTGTACCAGTTACCTTTTGGGAGGTAAATTTTTTCAAATTCCTTTCCGCTTTCTGTAGGGCAAACCAAAATAGACTGGCCTTGTAAAAATTGATTTTGATAAGCGCCATTATATACTTTGGGATCAAACGTATTTTCTATTGCCAGCGAGCGCACCACGGGCATACCATTTTGTGTAGCTTCATAAAATGTGCTATAGATATAAGGCAGTAATTTATAACGGAGGCTCACATAGTTTCTTGCTATTTCTGTTACTTCTTCCCCATACGTCCACGGCTCGGACGATTTTGAATTAATGCCTACATGGTTTCTAAAATAAGGGATGAAGGCACCCATCTGCATCCACCTTGCAAATAACCCGGTAGATGCGCCACCTGTAAAACCGCCCACATCCATACCACTAAAGGGAACACCACTAAGGCCAAGGCTGTTGAGCAATCTCACTCCAGCCATCATGTGACTGTCTTCGGAGCGGTTATCGCCCGTCCATATTGCAGTAAACCGCTGTAATCCTGCATAGCCGGCACGGGTAAGAATAAAAGGCCGCTCGGCAGATATTGCTCTTATGCCTTCGTAGCTCGTGCGAGCCATAAGAGAGCCATATACATTATGCGCCTGTAGGTTGGTAACTTTTCTGCCTTCAAAATCAAAGATCACATTGCTCGGAAATTTTTGCCCCCAGGTTGCTATTTCGTTCATGTCGTTCCATATACCGCTTACACCATTATCCGCAAAAAATTTCATTTCTTTTCTCCAATATTGTCGCCCGGTTTCGCCAGTGTAATCTGTAAAGTGGCACCAGCCGGGCCATACCTGGCCTGTATAGTTTTTACCATCACTGTATTTAATAAAAGCGTTAGCGGCAATACCTCTGTCAAATGCAGGTGCGCCGGGGTTTACTTTTATACCTGGGTCCACAATTACGGTAGTATGAAAACCCATTGCTTTAAGCTTTGCGGTAAGCGCCGGCGGGTTAGGAAAACGATCTTTGTTCCAGGTAAATAACTGGTATTTATCCATGTAATGAATATCCAGCGTAATACCATCGCAGGGTATTTTTTTCTCTCTTAATGTTTGTGCAATGCGAAGTACTTCTGTATCCGGGTAATAGCTGTACCTGTTTTGCTGATACCCCAAACTCCACATAGGTGGCAGTTTCATGCGGCCAGTAAGAAAAGTATAAGAACCAATAATGTCTGCAATTTTTTTGTTGTAAATAAAGTAATAATTCATTTCGCCGCCTCTTGCTGCAAAGGAAGAAAAACGATTGTTGCTGGCACCAAAATTAAAATCAGATTGAAAGGTATTGTCCAGAAAAATACCATAGTTAATATTGTGATGGATGCCATAATAAAAAGGAATAGTAGAATAGATAGGATCCTGCCCGGCGCTATAGCCGTATGCATCGGTGTTCCAATGGGTGTAGCCGTTTCCACGCCTGTCCAGGTCGCCGGTTTTTTCTCCGAGCCCAATAAATCTCTCCCCTTCCTGCATTTTTTTATAAGTAGTTACTTCTTCCCCAATCCACGAGGTAGTCAGCCCTTTTTCATCTTCATTTATCAGCGTTCCGTCTATAGTATAAAAGGCTATGGCGTATGGTTTTTTTTGTATGATTGCTTTTATAGAATCTGTAATAATTATAATCTCATCTGCTGTTTGCGTTATGATGGTTTTTACTTTTTGAGGTTCTGTTATTACAGCATAAGACATGTCTTTATCAAATGCTTTTTTATCCATTCTTATGCGGATGATGTTAGGGCTGTAAACAATAGCATCTACAAAAGAATAATCTGTGATAATATTTACAGACTGTGCGTTTATTTTTACTGTTTTAATGTTACCTGCCTCTTTTACAGATTGAGCGAAAATATTCTTGAAAGGAAAACACAATAATAATGTAAGTAAAATTTTGAGTATTTTTTTTACATGTAAATTCATATCTGTATTTTTAAAATGAGATAAGTAAACACAATTTCGACAAAGACATTTAATTATAATAATAAAAGCCAGGTTATTTGTTTGCTTGGCTTTTAATACATTTTGCTATGATATTTATTGTAATACCGGAAAACCAAAATTATCTCCCAAAGAACCAGAATCGCCTACTGTACCCGGGCAATAAGGACTCAGTCTTGTTCTAAAATGAACTTTAATTTTTGTTATTTTAGAACCTGCTGGTGGAAATTTGTTGCTTCCCTGATCTCCAATTCTAAAAAATTTAGATGGAATAATTGTCCACCCAAACAAACCGTTTCCAAAATCTTTTGCTTTAAGAGCAGGATTATCTGCTGTGGTTGTTTGGCCAGGATAATAATTGCCATCACCTGTGTTTAATGGCTCACAGTATTGCGATACTTGAAAATATCCTCCTGTTCCATCGGGTTTTATATAATCAATATCAGTAAATACATACACTTCGGAAGCCGCATTTAAAGCTACTTTGGAAGGATTTAATAAATTTTTATCCATAAAAAAAGTTACAGCATCATCCTGTGTAAATTTTGAAGGGAAGGGGCGAAAAACTGAGGGAGTAAAAGTTAATGGATCTACTGCAAATATTAGATCCGAAGTTTGCTTAGAACCATTTTGATTTTTTGCAAGACAACCAAACTGAGCACCAATTTGTGCGGCAGTCTTACTCATATAAATGGTAGGGGTAAGAGTAAAAGTAAATTTATTTGTAGTTCCAATTCTTGTGCATTTTGCCAATGGATTAGAATTTCCAAACCCAAAACCATTTTGATCATTTAATGGAGAGCCGCAACAACCGGGTACAAAGCCCCAAATATAAACATCTTCATTACTACTTCCCAAACTATTCCCTGTGAGATCAAATGTTATAGTAATTTGATCTTCGGCAGTAAAACTGCTTGGGCTTACAGATGCAGAAACCTGGGAAAAACTATTTAGAGAAGCCACCAAAATAGTTATTAATAATAATATTTTTTTCATTGTATTTTTTTTACTGTTGTAGTAATCAGGTTAATTAATTTCTTGAGAAATTGAAATCATAATACACAAATATTTTTTTACTTCCTGTATAAAAAGCACGGTTGTATCGCAGGGCAAGTTTGTTATCGCTTACCCTATAAGCTTTTCCAAAGTCTATGCTATCTGTTTGAGCGGCACCTGCTAATTTTAAACGTTGTGATGCACCATTTTCAAATAACGAATAATTGCCCGAAGGTGCTACAAACAATGGAGCATTGCCCGGGTTTACAAAAGCATAAGTACCCGCTATACCTGTTCCTGCATCAGTGAATTTTACAGATACGGTGTTGTAGGCGTATATCGAGGTTATATTTAAACGCTGTACAAATGCCGGAAAACCTTTATCCACAGCAGTCTGATCAAACTGAATAATGCTATCCAGTTTCCAGTTTCCAATAAGATTTTTTTCTACACTTATAGATTCACCGATTTCGCTGTAGCTTATTTTTTTACATGATGTAGTAAAAAGACAAAGCACAATAAAAGCAGCAAAGCAAACTCTAATTATTATTTTCATTTTCATTTATTTTTCTTTTAAAAAATTTGTTTTAATTCTGAACCATATTCAAATTAGCCCTTACTTCACCATCAGGTATTTTTAAAAGCCCTGCAGCATCATTGTATGCAATCCCTCTTATGTTTAGTTTTAATCTCCTTAGTTCATGATAACCGTCTCCCTCCGTAAAAAATTCAACAGCTCTTTCTGTTCTTATTGCAGTTAATAGTGATGGTGCGCCTACGCTTGTTAAATCTGTGGATACACCTGCTACAGCTCTTACAGCGTTATAATCTGCTCTTACTAAAGCATCTGAAAAGCCTCCGTTTTGTACACGTGCTTCGGCACGAATAAGATACATTTCTGCTAGTCTGATTAAAGGTACGTTTACACCACTTGTGTTTAGTTGACTCCATTTTGTAGAAACTCCTCTTACAGGATTCGTAGATGATGTAGTCAAGTCAGTAAATCTTGTTCCACCTTTTGAAGTAATGGTAGAAAAAATTGTGCTTCCCAAAGGAAGATACGTATTATTTAAATCGGTGTTCCAAAAACTACCTCTTTGCGTACCTGCATCTCCAAGTATCATCATTACAGCACCCGGTACAGGAAGTATTATATTTCCATTTGTGCTAAAAACTGTCTTTACATTATTACCTAAAACATATCCACTATTGTTTATTACATCATTTGCATAAGCAAAAGCGTTTGTATAATCTGCCATGTTAAAATAAATCCTTGCTAAATAAGCTTTTGCTGACCACTTAGTAGCTTTTGTAATACTGTTTACAGCTGGCAATAATGATTCTGCCAATTTTAAATCTGCTATAGCAGCATCATAAGATTCTTTTACTGTATTTCTCTGTACAGCTATTTGTGCCTCTGTAGCACTTAATGCTTTTTGCCTTACTACAACTCCATAATCTGTTGTAGGATTGCTGGTGTAAGGTTTTGCAAACAATCTTGTAAGTTCGAAATGAGATACGCCTCTTATAAATAATGCTTCTCCTTTCCAGGTGTTTTTTACAGAGTCAGAAATATCAGTATAATTATTTTCTGCTAATGCTTTTACTACTACGTTTGCTCTTGCTATGGCATCGTAACCCGTAAACCAAATGCTTCTTCCTATAGAATTAAATGAACTAAATCCTCTCTGTGTAAACTGCACTTCTGCCCCACCTGTTACATTTACGAAATTTATTTGATCTCCATAAAGCTCGGCCGTTTTAGTAACATTTCCTCCTAAAAAATCATTGTTTGTAAAACGTTCATAAGAGGCTGCAAGTATTGCATAAACGTTAGCACTAGATTTTAAAACTTCATCACCTGGTTGGGCATCTCCGGGTATTTGGTCTAATATTTTTTTACAGCTTACAGAAAATATTGTAGCTGCTAAAAAAGAATATATAATTAATTTTTTCATCAATTTTATTTTAAAATTTTAAATACGATTACAAAATTATACTTACACCTAAATTTATACTTTTAGCCTGCGGGCTTGGCAGATAAGGGGCATTAGATGCACCATTAGAAGCGCCATTGTTAAACCTGTAACGTACAACCTCAGGATCCCAACCTGCATACTTCGTAAACGTAAGAATATTGGAAGCGGATACATAAATACGTACGCTGGTAATTTTTGCACGGTTTACAATACTTGCAGGAATAGTGTAACCGAAATTTATATTTCTAAGCCTAAGGAAAGAAACATCATATAACCATCTCGATGAATTACTATTATTAGCATCTACGGTTAAAGAAACTTTTGGTATATCGGTAATGTCGCCAGGTTTTTGCCACCTGCTTAATACTTCTCTGCGCTGATTCCACTCATTTAGCTTACCACCTATTTGAAATTTTGCACCATCATCATATATTTCATTTCCGTATTGAAAAGTAAATAAAAATCCAAGATCAAATCCTTTATAGTTAAATGTGTTTTCGATACCACCAAAAAAATCTGGTATTGGATTACCCACTGGTACCCTGTTTGCATTTTGAGACGCTGCCGTTAGCGGAATTGATTTGCCGGTAGCTTTTTCTCTTATTAATGTAACACCAGTTTGTGGATCTACCCCTACAAATATCGGCAGATAGTTTTGCCCTAACGGATAACCAGCTATTACACGAGTATCTCCTTCGCTTAAATCAAGAAAATCCGGATCATCAAAACCTGCTACAGTTAATACTTTGTTCTCGTTTCGGGATATATTAAATGAAGTTGTCCATTTAAATGCTTTAGTTTCCACGTTAGTAGAATTTAATACCAATTCTACGCCTCTGTTTCTAATTTGTACATCAACATTTGCAGCAAGGTTATCAAAACCTGTTGACCTTTGTACCGGCTTGTTTAGCAAAAGATCTTTACTTTTTTTAGTATAAAAACTAATACTTCCGCTTAAACGATTTTTAAGTATCCCGAAATCAATTCCTAGATCAAACTGCTGCCCTTTTTCCCAGGTAAGATCAGGGTTTGCCAATGATCCTTGTCTTAGTCCATTTACACCTGCATAGCCACCTGCAGGATTGTATAATTCAAGAAAACGATAATCACCAATTTCTGCGTTTCCTGTAAGACCGTAAGATGTTCTTATTTTAAGATAGTTTATCACCCTGCTATTTTTAAGAAACTTTTCTTCTGATGCAATCCATCCGGCAGATACAGCGGGAAAATAACCATAACGATTATTTTTACCAAACCTCGGCGAACCATCTGCACGAATACTAGCACCTAAAAGGTATTTATCCATAAAACGATAATTAGCTCTTGCAAAATAAGATATAAACCCAGACTCATTTGTAGGACTGCCATAAGCAGTAACGGGTGATCCATTAATAACATTTGGAAGTGCAAGTGGAGACCAACCTAAGCCTGCTGTACCTTCTTTGAAATACGGATTTACATATCCAACAGCATCACTTGTTGGCCTGTATGATGCTTCATGAAATTTTATAGTATTTACTGCAAAACCTGCTGTTGCATCTAGTTTCCCTGTACTACCTATGCTTTTATTATAAGTAAAATAATTATTGTTATTAATATTTGTAATATCAACTTGCCTTTCAGATCCTGCTGCTAGTTGCGTATTTTGAAACCACCTGTTAAAAGGTTGTTCGTAAAAATTTTCTCTTTGTCTAAGTAAATCCAATCCAATTTCACTTTTAAAAGAAAGTTCTTTTGTTATTTTTAAAGTTGCATTTACGTTTGCAAAAGTTCTTAAAGATCTATTGATAAAAGTATTTTGAAGTCTTGCTACCGGATTAATATAAATATTGTATTTGGTTAGTGTTCCAAAATAACTTCCATCATCATTTAATACAGGAAATATTGGTAATGCATTAGATTGAGCTGCACCAATGCCTCCATTAAAAGAAGTAGGAACTTCGTTATTTTTAGTAGAATACATACCTATTTGAATTCCCAAATCTAATCTGTCAGATGCTTTATTATCAATATTCACACGACCCCCAATTCTCTGAAATTTGTTACCGAGTAACACGCCTTTTTCATCTCGATATACACCACTTAAAAAGAAACGTGTTTTATCGTTACCACCCCTTGCGCTTAAATTTGCTTCATATAATGCACCTCGTTGTGTAGTTTGGTCTATCCAGTCAGTATTAACATTTGGGTTATAGACATAGGATAAAGGCAAGCCCGGAATGTTTTGATTGGGCCCTAGTGGAAGCTGCCCATCATTTACTCTGGCTTCATTATATAACTGGTACCACTCTGCACCATTTAGTAAGGGCAATTTTCTGGTAATTTCAGAACCTCCGGTAATAGCATCTAATGTAATTTGTGTTTTCCCAGATTTGCCTTTTTTAGTTGTAATTAATATTACACCATTGGCAGCACGTGCTCCATATATAGCAGCAGATGCAGCATCTTTTAAAACTTCGATAGATTCAATATCATTTTGATTTATACTTGCAAGAGGATTTGTGTTATTTGCTTTTGTTGCATCCAATCCACTCCCAAAGCCTGCTTGATTATCTCCGTTAGAAAATGGAATACCATCTACTACATACAAAGGTTCTCCACTACTTGAAATAGAGCTTGTACCTCTTACCCTTATCCTTACCGCACCGCCTAATGAACCGTTTGCTTGTTGTACCTGCAAGCCTGGTGCTCTCCCTTGCAAAGCAGCATCAAAACTTGGTGCAGGTGTACTGGTAAACGCTTTGGAGTCAATTTTGGAAACAGACCCAGTCATATATTTCCTTTGTTGCGTACCATAACCAACCACCACCACTTCATCTAAACTTGTAGTACTAGGAGTAAGGGATACCAGCAAAGAAGTTTTGCCTTCAATAGCTACTTCTTCGCTTCCGTAGTTTACAGAGGAAAAAACCAGGGTGCCATTGGATGGGGCATTAATTGTAAAAGTTCCTTCTCCATTTGTTTGCGTAGCAATTTTGGAACCTCTTACAGAAACAGTCACAGCTTTTGCTGGTAAGCCATCTTTAGCATTTGTTACCCGCCCGCTTACTTGCGTTTGAGCCTGGCTGGCAACCGAAATCCCCGAAAAGACAAGCAATAAGCAAATCTTAAGAATTTGGGTAAATTTAATTTTCATAAATAGTTTTAGTTTTTGTTTTTTAAAAAAGTGAAGTTTACGGCTATACCGCCTAAGTAGCCTGTGGCTAAATACTTACAATCGTTAATTACACAATAAAAATACATAATTATTTAATGCAAACGTTTCCGTAAATATTTTTTTTAAAAATAATTCAAATCTTTATTGGCAAAATCTGCAACTAATATATACCTAACCCTAATATTTACCCGTTAGTAAAAAAAAGTATTCTTTGTTGTATAATTATCTTTATTATTGATGCTGGCATAAAACAATCAAGGTAAAAAAGTGTAATAAAGTATTATGAGTGTAAATCTGAAAGAATTATCCAAAAAACTTAATCTGTCTATCTCAACTGTGTCTCGAGCATTAAGGGACAGCAGCGAAATAAGTGAGGCCACAAAAAAAAGAGTTAAGAAAAAAGCAAGGGAGTTGAATTATCATGCAAATCCTTTTGCGAGTAATTTACGCAATCAGAAAAGTAAGACCATTGCCGTAATCATTCCGGCAATTGCCAATACTTTTTTTTCGCTCGCTACAAACGGCGCAGAATCTTTTGCACAGGAAAAAGGATATCATGTATTGATTTATCAAACGCATGAGGAACTTGCAAGAGAAATTTCTATATCTAAACATTTGCAAAATGGAAGGGTAGATGGTATAATGATATCTCTTACTAAAGAAACTTTTGACACCTCACATATAAAAGAGCTAATGGATAAAGGAATTCCTGTAGTATTTTTTGATAGGGTAGCAGAAAATTTGCAGGTACCAAAAATTACTACAGATGATTTTGAAAGTGCGTTTAAAGGAACGGAGCATCTCATAAAAAGTGGTTGTAAAAGAATTTCGTTTATAGGCATATCAGAAGTGCTGGCCATAAATAACAACAGGCTTGCAGGATGCCTGGCAGCTATGCAAAAGCATAAAATTAAGATAGATAAAAGTATACTCATTACTTGCGATGAAGACAGAATAAAAAATAAACAAAAAATAAAAAAATTATTAAACAGTACAAACAGGCCTGATGCGGTTTTTGCATGTGTAGAAGAAATTGCTATTTCCTCCTACGAAATTTGTGAAGAATTAAAATTGAATATTCCAAAAGATCTTAAAATAATGAGCTATTCCAATTTAAACACATCTGCCATTTTAAAATCGGCACTTACCAGTATTACACAGCCCGCCTACGAAATGGGCAGAGAAGCAGCCAGCGAATTGTTTAAAATTATGTACAAAAAAGATTATGTAAGCGTAGGAAGTACCATAGTTTTAAAATCGTCTTTAATAGTACGAAATTCTACAAAATAAAAAAGATAACAGCGTTATTTTAAAAGTTTACATTTTTTTAAAAAATTTCGTAACAGTTAATTTTGGTAATATGTTGAGCTAAAATATTTTTATATTTTAAGATAGATTTTTAAACCACCGTTTCATTAATGATTTCCTCTATTACTGTTCATTATTCATAAGCCCTGAATATTTCAATAATTTAACAAGAAATAACTGCCATATTTTCTTTAATATTTTATAAATCGTTTGTTCATACCTTTTCCATTTTGCCTTAGTTTAATAAAATACACTCCTGCCGAAAAACCAGTTAACTGGCTGTTTACATTAAGTTCGTACTGCCCTGCATTTTGTAAAGCGTTAAATAATTGTTTCACCAAAACCCCGTTACTGTTTATTATTGAAATAGTAACCAGCCCATTTTCCGGTACGAGATAATCTATAACAGCGTTTGTGCGCAGCGGGTTCGGAGATATTTTTATGCCGAAACCATTTTTTAAATCTGTGATAGAATTGTTTCGGCTTGCTGTAGTAAAAGATGCTATACTGTATAATGTGCCTGTTGCCGCACTGCAGTTTGCATTTACTCTAAAGCTATAATTGGTGCCGGTAACGAGCCCAGTAACCAAATAAGAATTTGCTGTAATGCCGGTGGCGGCTACTGTCCAGCTCGTTGCCGCATTCGTCTTATATTCTACGGTATAAAAATTTCCTGTATTTCCTGTCCAGTTTAGCGTAGCGGATGTACTGGTAATATTTGTGGCAGCCAGGTTTGTTGGCAATGCGGGAGTTGCATTTGTAGTAACTATAATAAGTGCTCTAACACTTTCGCCACAGCTATTTGTTTGTGCTACATAATAATTTATATTACCGGCAGTTGTTGTTAGCGGAGTTGGTGCTATGGAAGAACCTGTACCACCTGTTGCAGCAGTATACCAAACTAAGCCTGTACCCGTAGCTGTAAGTGCTGTTGTTGTTGCGTTTTGGCAATATGTAATTGGTGAAACAACTGTAGGTAGTGTTGGCAATGCATTTACATTTACCGTAATCACTGCTCTTGGTCCTTCGCAAATTCCTGTAGTTTGGCTTACATAATAACTGGTATTTCCTGCAGTAGTTGTATTTGGTGTGGGTGCGGTAAAAGAACCTGTGCCACCCGTTGCAGAATTGTACCACAACAAATTAGTGCCTGTTGCTGTAAGTGCCGTTGCTATTGCATTCTGGCAATAATTAACTGTAGCATTTACAACCGGCGCAGCAGGGGTTATGTTTATATTCACTACAATAGCAGCTCTTGGTCCTTCGCAGGTATTTGTGGTTTGGCTCACATAATAACTTGTGCTACCTACACTATTTGTTAAGGGAACCGGTACAGTTGCTGAGCCAGTGCCACCTGTTGAAACGTTGTACCACAAAAGGTTTGCGCCAGTTGCAATTAATGCTGCTGCAGTTGTATTCTGGCAATAATCAATAGGCGATATAACGGTTGGTGCTGCTGGCCTTGCCAAAATTGTGACAGTAATTAATGCTCTTGGTCCTTCGCCGCAGGCACCGGTTTGGCTTACATAATAATTGGTACTGCCCACAGTAATTGTAGATGGAACTGGCGCTGTTGCACTGCCAGCAGCGCCTGTAGCAGTTGTGTACCATACTAAACTCGTACCGGTTGCAGTAAGTGCAACGGCTGTTGAATTTTGGCAATAGGTTATTGGCGTTATAACTGTTGGCGCAATGGTTGCAGCGGTTATAGTTACTGTAATTAATGCTCTCGGGCTTTCGCATCCGCTGGCAGATTGGCTTACGTAATAATTAATACTGCCCACAGTTGTAGTTAATGGAATAGGTGCTGTTGACGAACTAGTACCTCCGGCAGCACTTGTATACCATAATAAATTTGTACCCGTTGCCGTAAGTGCTGTTGCTGTAGTATTTTGGCAATAAGTAATTGCTGCTGTAACAATTGGTGCTAATGGGATTGCATTAATGGTTACAACAACCGAAGCCCTTGGACCTTCGCAACCGTTTACTGTTGCGCTTACATAATAAATAGTGCTGCCAACAGTTGTCGTACCTGGTGTTACAGTAATTGTACCCGTGCCACCCGTAGCGCCTGTATACCATAATAAATTTGTACCTGTGCCTGTAAGTGCTGTAGCTGTTGCATTCTGGCAATAGGTAACTGGAGAATTTACAGTTGGCGCAGCAGGTATTGCATTTATATTTACAGTTATTGCGGCTCTCGGGCTTTCGCCGCAACTCTGTGTTTGGCTTACGTAATAAATGGTAGAGCCAGCATTATTTGTAGTAGGAATTGGCGCTGTTGCAGACCCAGTTCCGCCAGTTGCATTTGTATACCACAAAAGGTTTGTACCGCCTGCCGTTAATGCACTTGCTGTTGCATTCTGGCAATAGGTTACTGGTGTTGTAACTGTTGGTGCAGCGGTTGTAGCTGTGATGGTTACTGTTATTAATGCACGTGGACTTTCGCAGCCATTGTTTGTTTGGCTTACATAATAATTTGTAGAACCAATGCTGGTTGTAATTGGTACCGGCGCAACTGAATTGCCTGTACCTCCTGTTGCATTTGCATACCATATTAAATTTGTACCAGTTGCGGTAAGTGCCGTTGCTGTTGTGTTTTGGCAGTAGGTAACTGGCGTCGTTGCAGTAGGTGAAGCAGGAACTGCGTTTACATTTACAACAATTGCTGCTCTTGAACCTATGCATCCAGATAATACAGGTGTGAATGGCTGAGAATTAATTTGACTTACATAATTAGTGGTAGAACCAACTACAGATGTAGTAGGTATTGGAGCCGTTAATGTTCCTGTACCACCGGTTGGAGTTGTGTACCATATTAGGTTTGAACCGGTAGCCGTAAGTGCAATAGCAGTTACATTTTGACAATAATTTATTGGCGTGGCCACGACTGGTGCAGTAGGCACTGATACAACTAAAACAGTATCCAGCCTCCTGGCACTTTCACATCCGTTCATTGTTTGAGAAACGTAATAATCATATTGCCCAATAGCTGAGGTATTAGGAGTTGGTGCAGTTGCAGAACCTATGCCTCCTGCAGATGATGTATACCATAATAAGTTTGAACCTGTTGAATTTAGTGGTATAGCAGTAGCTCCCTGGCAATAGGTAAGTGCAGGTAAAAGAGCGGGTGGGGCAGGTACCGCATTCACCGTAATTGTTATTGCTGCTCTTGGCCCTTCGCAACCATTTAAACTTTGGCTCACATAATAAATGATATTGCCTGCTGTTGTAGTGCCAGGGGTTGGAGCCGTTGTGGAGCCAGTGCCGCCCGTAGCTGTTGTGTACCACAATAAACTCGTACCAGTAGCTGTAAGTGCCGTGGCTGTTGAGTTTTGGCAATAGGTAACTGGTGAGGTTACTGTAGGTGCCGCAGTTGTGCATGCAGGCACACTTACATATATGTGATACTCACCGGGCGCAAGCGTAATACTTTGCGCAGCAGTAGTTAAATTAATGGTGGAAGAAGTTGCACCATTCAATCCTGTGCCTGATCCGTTGCTGATATAATTTACCCAGTTGCCAGTTGCCTGAAATGTTATTGCTTTTGTTTGTGATATTACATCCAAATTTGCAATAACCGTAATTTTTTTACCCGCTGTATTGGGGTCTTCAATCTGAAATAATTTCACCAATCCACCAGCATTAAAAAAGTCATAAGTAAAAGTGGTGTTATTAAAAACAGAAGAGTTGTTCAACCGTAAATCAATAATGCTTTTGTAAGTATCATATAAATGTCTCCTGTTTGCATTGTTCATATACTCCCAATGTGGTGGTTTTGGGGCTACATTAGAGCCGCCAAAATTGATGGTTTCATCATATCCTCTTTCTTCAAACTGCCATATCATTTTGGGCCCTGGTACTGTAAAGAAAACGGAAGCTGCAGCCTCTTCTCTTGCAAGTGCAGTGTTTAAAATTTTGGTATCGTAACCGCCAGATGCATTGCCAAACTGCAGGTTTTTATACATCGTTCTTTCTTCATCGTGGCTTTCCATATAGCCCATTAAAGAACGTGCAGAAAATAATCGCTGAGAAGAATTATATACTACTGATGAAATATCTGAATTGCTTGCATAACCCATTGTACATTGGTTGTAGCGTGGGTTGATATTACCCCATGGCATAAAACCATGCGTTACATATTCCTGTTCTTCCTGGTTTGGAAGTGTACCTAAAAACTCTAAAATCATATAGGTATTGGGATGTGCCGGAACAACGTTATCATAATAATAATTAAGGTTTGCTACACGGGTTGCGTCGTAGTTTTCTACCGTAGTAGTGTTGGTAATGGTTTGCGAAAAACCTTTGGCTAAATCAAATCTGAAACCATCTACTTTATATTCATCTAACCAAAAATTTAATGATCTTGTTACCAGATATTTTGTAGCTGTAGCATTGTGGTTAAAATCGTTGAACACACTATATGGATGCGTAGCGGTAACATTTAACCAAGGGTTATTTGCAGCAGGTGTATTATTGCTGCTGTTCCAATACAATTTTGCTTGTGGCGCATTGCCTGTGCAATGGTTATACACTACATCTAAAACTACTGCAATACCATTTTGGTGACACTTGTCAATAAATTCTTTCAGTTTATTTTTGGTACCATAATATTTATCTGGGGCAAAATAAAATGCAGGATTATAACCCCAGCTTTCGTTGCCATCAAATTCATTTATTGGCATTAGTTCAATTGAATTTATTCCAATATTTTTTAAATATTGAAGCGAATCAATTAAGGATTGGTAACTGTGTTGGGCAGTAAAATCTCTTATCAATAATTCGTAGGTTATTAAATTTCTTTTATCTGGTTTTGTAAAATTATTCACAACCCATGGGTATGCAGGTTCTGCTGTTTGAAGAATACTTACCAGGCCTGTTGTAAGGCCCGTGGGATAAGGTTTTAAGTTAGGATAAGTTGTGCTGTTAATAAACGGATCATTATCTTGGTCCAAAACTTTTTGGGTGTAAGGGTCTGCTATTTTTATGGTATTATCTACCAGGTATTGATAAGCATATTCCGTACCCGGAGTAAGACCCGTGATAGTTTTCCAATAATAATTTCCGTCTGCTGTTTTATTCATTTGCCCGGCGCAGGTTGCACTCCAGCCATTAAAATCTCCAATTACATTTACGCTTGTTTTGTTGGGTGCATACAATACTAAAGTTGCAGATGTATTGCCCGGTAAATAATTTATTCCTTCTACAACTCCTGCAGGCAAAGGCGCAATATTGTTTGCAGGCGCAATAAAAAATTTAGCGGTATCGGTTGCTGTTGCTGCACCTGCTGTTCCATTTACCACAATGGCTTGATCGCAGGTACTGTTTATGGTAGCTGTACCTGTAATACTAGTGGCTGCAGTAGCAGTAGCAAAATTTACATTATTGTATTTTAAATTTAATGAGGATGCAGCAGATGCAACTCCTTCTACAGGTATGGTACCGCCTGCAGTGTTTATGGGTTCCAGCCAGGGAATATACCGGGGCTCACTCGGCGGTAAGTTAAGTCTTACTGCATATTGTCCCGCAGCATATACAGGAATATACATATCGCTGTTATCGCTGTTTACCTGCTTAATAGTTCCAGCAGCATTTCTAAAAATAAAATTTACTTTAAGTATGGTTTCTGCAGCAGGCACATTAAAAAATGCTCTCACATTTGTAATGCTGTATTGATATTTATTTGCACCAATGGCTGTTGCTTTTGCCAATGGATTTGTACTGCCATATACAAAGGGCACATAGCGCCAATCTGATGAGGTTGTACTGAGGTTGGTGATAACCCCAATGTGTACGTAAACGTTTGCGGAACTGCCCCCTTCAAAATTGAGCAAACCCTGATTTCCTTTATTGCAATCTACAGTTACAACAAGGTTGAAATTGTCCTGGGGAAACTCCGGCGACCAACTAAGTAAGCGTTGTGCTCTGGTAACAAATGTGGCAAGCAATAATAGGGAGAAGAGTAGATATTTCTTCATAACAAGCAAAATTTTTTGTAGGTAAAAATAATGTTTTTATAATAAGAAGAAATATTTAAAAATTTTTTTGCTAGTGTTGAAAAGTCATTAATAATCCAGCTTTGTTTATTTACCCGGTATTTATTAAACCCTGCGGGTAAAATAACTGGTATAATCTGGTATCATATTCAAACATCATCAAAGGAGATGTGAGAATAAAATCAACTGTTGTCTATCGTATACGAGAATAATATTTCATACCAAACCCAGCCGCAGCAGGGCTTTCACATCACTGTCTTGCGAATATTCCTCTATGAGGTTCCAAAAGAAAATTAACATATCTATCTGTTCTTCGGCTATCATAGCACCCAGTTGCGGGTTTCCGCCAGGTAGCCCGCTTAGTGTTTTTTTATTGGCTTGTCCAGTTTTTTCTACATTAATTTACCGGTAGTGCCGGTAGCCATAAGCTCATGGCGGGCAAGGGCGGTGCGGTTATACAATGCCCAGTGTATGAGGCCTTTCTTTTTATTATCATGTGCTACCAATGCTATTCTTTTGCGGGATAATATTTTTCTTATTTCGTTTATACTGTTTTTTTATGAATACAATTTATGCCAAAAGAATAATTTTTTTATAGTACAAAATAATATGCTTTTTAAAATAGAAACGTACAGCAATAATGGAATAGTAAATTTTAAATTAATGGAGGTTTAAAAAATGCTTATGCAATTAATATTGAAAAGTTATTGGAGTTAAAAAAAGATTATTCTATTAGAAAAAAAGCTGCATATAGGTATGCGGTAAAAGGGAGTGACACAACAATGATGACCATAGCTCCTGTACTTGTTTGGTAAAAAATATTCAAAAAAACTTCTTATGCTCCCTGCAGTTCTGATAAAATAAATTTTTACCTTCAAAGCTAAAACGAAGAGGTATGCACAAAATATTATCGCTAGATGGTGGTGGAAGCTGGGCACTCATACAGGCAAGAGTGCTACAGGATTTGTACGGCGATATACATGGCCACGAGTTGTTGCAAAAATTTGATATGGTAATAGCCAACTCCGGCGGTGCACTTGTGCTGGCAGCTTTGTGCGACAATAAAAAATTATCTGAAACAGTAGCACTTTTTATGGATGAGCAAATTCGTAAAACAGTATTTACACGGCTCAGTTTTTGGGAAAAAATAAGCCATAGAAGAAACTGGCTCACATTTTTAAGATGGATAAGCAGGATAGGCCCAAAATATTCTACAGATAGAAAATTGGAAGGTTTACGAAATCTTATGCCTGCCATAGCAGAAAAATATATTACAGAATTACCGGCGTATGTTGGTAATAAAAATCTCCATATTATAATTGTGGCATTTGATTATTATACAGAACGGGTAAAGTTTTTTCGCTCGCAAATAAATAGCCGTACCGAGTTTGCCACGATAGATAAAGAAATAAAAATGCTGGATGCGGTGCATAGCTCCAGCACAGCACCTGTAAATTATTTTGACCGCCCAGCAGCCATACGTTTTAAAAATAACGGTAAAGAAAATAATTATAATAGTTTTTTTTGGGATGGTGGTGTGAGTGGTTTTAATAATCCTGTACTTGCCGGCCTCATAGAATATATTACCAATAACCCTTTGTATAAACCAGATGATGCAGCCATACTTTCTATTGGTACCGGCACTAAAGAAAGGCCTGCTATCATTAACCCGGCAGATAAAGATTTTAATATCATTGCTTCTTTTATTACCAGCATTGGCCGTTTTAAAGCCTTTGATGATATTCAAAAAATGGCCACCAGTATTTTGAGCGATCCGCCGGACTCTGCATCTTTTATTGCTTATAGTATTTTGAACCCCGCCCTGGATAATAATAAAGCATACAGCAAATTTGTGCGTATAAACCCTGTGCTGCGGCCAGAGAAACCAAACGGCGATCATTACGAAGTGCCTGCTGCATTTGAACCAGATGACAGTATTGCTTTTTTTAAACTTATGCAAATGGATATAGATGCAGTAGTGCAGGATGAGGTAGATCACATTAGCCTGCTGTGCGACAAATTTATTAATCCCTTAAACCCGGCTATAACAGTGCCTAATCAAATTATACGAATGGAGGCGGCAGCAAAAAGACTCATAGGATACCCAACTTATGCAGCCGCCAAAAAAGCATGGGAAGAATGGATGTAAAGGAATAAATTTTAAGTGCTTTGCTACTTAAAGTTTTTGGCTAAAATAATGCTAACAGTTACAAAAGATTTTCACAGATTTTATCTTTTTCCTTTGCGTAAAATGTTAAATGAATTTCTTTGTGATGTAAATCTCCACTATATCATTTCTTGTTTTACATTCGTGAGCAATTACAAAATACTTTTTTTATGAAATATTTTTTCGGTTTTATTTTAATTTTTTTTACTGTACAGGCGTTTTCGCAGGATAGCAGCAACTTCACCAACAAAGAAATTATTTACGGCCGCAAAGATGGCATGGCACTTACGCTGCTCAAATTAACTCCTGCACAGCATAGCAATGGCAAAGCAATAATAAGAGTAGTAAGCGGTAACTGGAATTCTAATTTAGAAATGACAGTACCGGCGATAAAAAGAAGCCTTGTTTTTATAAATGCCGGGTACACTGTATTTGCTGTAATACACGGCACGCAGCCCCGGTACAGCATTCCAGATGAGATAGAAGATATTAGGAGAGCCGTTCGTTTTGTACGTTATAATGCAAAAGAATATGGTATAGATCCGGATCATATCGGTATTTCGGGTGCATCATCAGGCGGGCATTTAAGCCTTATGACGGCTTTTACACAAGATAAAATAAATACTAATGCAAGAGATGCGGCAGACAGGGTATCCTCCGGCGTTCAGGCAGTGGCAGTATTTTTTCCACCTACAGATTTTTTAAACTGGGGTGCGTCTAATACTAAAATAGATCGTAAAAAATTAGCAGCCACAGGTGTAGCCGGGGCTTTCGATTTTAAAATATTTAACCGGCAAACTGGTTTGTACGAAACCATTACCGGCGATGATAGTATAAAAGTTATTGCAAAAAATATATCCCCGGTATACCTGGTAACCAAAAATTCTCCCCCTGTTTTTATAGCACACGGCAATGCAGATAAAGTAGTGCCGCTGCAGCAGAGCCAGGAAATTATTAAAAGACTAAACGAAGCTGCTGTACCCAACGAACTTATAATAAAAGAGGGCGGCAACCACGGCTGGGCAGGTATGGAAGCAGAAGAAAAAAAGTTTGTAGAATGGTTTGATAAATATTTGAAGTGATGTATGGGTGTTAGCTAAAAATATTCCACTCTTCTTTCATCAAAAAATTATTTCTTAAAAGGATCATAGAAAAGTGTTTCTCTTTAAGTATAAGGACGGTTTTCCAATATCGTATCGCAAATTAAAAATAGCTTATTGTTAAACACAGCAATTGCATACAATATTCACCAATTGCTGCTTGTAAAAAGGTAAATATTTTTTGGTTATTGTTACTTTACATTTGCTGCTCCAGCCTTTGCTTGGCTGCAAACAATGCGTTGTCTATGCAAATATCTGTGGGGTGGTTATTGAAATAAGCGGTTACAAAACCGCTCCAGAATGCATCGCCGGCGCCGGTTACATCTATTACATTGGTAGGTAAGTTTGCCTTGTGCCGCCAGCCATTAATTTTTGTGCGGTACCATACACCTGCTGCGCCGCAGGTAAGGCAGGTTATTGCTGTATCGTATTTTTCCAGCATTTTTTTTGCATTTTCTATATCATTGCCTGTACCCAAAAATCTTTCCACATCATCCATACTTACTTTTAGCAAAGGCTGCATGGCAATAATTTTTTCAAATATTTGCAGTGCGTTATTATCTGCTCCCCATATTTTTAATGCATAATTCCAGTCTATAGATATTTTTTTGCCTGCAGCATTTGCTGCAGCAAATGCTGCTAAAATATTATGCTGTGCAGGGTCTTTGCTTAGCGCAAATGCAGTGCTGTGTACAATATCGCTCTGCGCCAGTAAATTTTCGGGTATAGGGCCAATATTGCAATCGGCGCTTCTGTAAGGAATAAAATCTGGCGTGGAGTGGCTTTTTGCAACTACTATTATAGAAGTTTGATGATAGGTGAGTGTAGCTATATTATCAATATCAATATCTTTATACGCCAGGTCATTCATTATAATTTTACCAAACCCATCTTTGCCTACAGCCGCAATTAATGTAACAGGGGTATGTTGTTTTTTACAAAATACAGCAAAGTTTGCAGCACTGCCGCCTACTTTTAATTGCAGGCTTTTGGTTTCTGATAAATTATTTACCAGCTCCGTTGTCATCATATCTATTAACAATTCTCCAATAACCAGTATCATTATTATTTTTTTAATCGTTATTTCGTAAAAATAAATCAGCTCCTTTTTCTGCCATTATTACTCCTGCGGCACTCCATGCACACTCCCGCACACCGCATGCAGCCTGTGTTTGCGCATGATAACATTCATTCATTTCAAAATTATTTTCTGTTATACGCTGCACTATTTGTTGTTGTAACTGTTGTTGTATATTTTCTTTTTTATGAAATTTTAATGCAGCACACATCCAGCCATTCCATACTGGCCATAAACCACCATTATGAAATTCGCCAGGTTTGTTTCTAAAACGATACGCAAAATTATTTTTCAATTCATTCATTTGCCAGTCGCTATTTTTTATTGCTGGCGAGAGTGATGCAATCATACTGTTATCTTTTTGCAGCAGGCCAGCTACATAATTTGTTACTGCATTATTTTGTGCCTCATTGCCAATGTTTAATAACAACGCCAGTGCATTTGCCTGCAAATCCCATTGCGTATAAATTTGCGATGGGTTAAACCCCATCCACCAAAACTGCTGTGCTGCATTTTCTTTTTGATGCAGCATATTATTTGCATACCAGTATTCTTCCTCTTTTCTATAAAAAAAATTATGCTGAATTACTTTTTTTACTACCACAGCTTTTTTTAAATAATCATCATTCGCAAAAACTTTAGCTGCAAGTTGCAAGGCCCATAAACGCAGCAACTGGTCAAATAAAATATACCCATGCTGAATATATTCATCTGCCCAGTCTGCACTTTGCGGTACATACATTAAATGTTTGCCGTTAAATTCCCATACATCCATCACCGCAAAAGCCTTGTGTACTTGGGTTTCAAAGGATGTTGCAAAAGCATGATCGTTCCTGCGCATGCTATACATACATAAGCCTATGATAGCCCATGCAGCAGTATCTACCCTGCCCACAGTGCCGCCATAACTTACGGTATTGTTTTTTACATCTACATTGCTGGGTAAAAAACCACTGCTGTGCTGCTTTGCCCATATCGTTTCTAAAGATTTTTTAAATGTATTTATTAACGCATCATCCCCTGTAAGCAATGCTGCCAAACCACACACCACACTATCTCTTGCCCACACCCGGCAATAATTATCTTCCTGCTGGGCAGCGGCCAAAAACCCAACTGGGCTGCTTACTTTGTGCAATAGTGCTATGGCTTTTTTATAGGCAATAGTATCAGGCATATTGGAGTTGTATTTTTTATTTAGTGACCACCTGTTGCAGGCATGGCCATTAGCTCCGGTGTAAGTTTTTTAGTTTTTATTAATAGTGTGGCTGCTGCTGCGCATAACAATAATATGCCTGCAAATAAAATAGCTTTGCTGGGATCATTATTTAAAAAGTGTTTTAAAATAAAACCAAAACTTATGGTTTGTATAAACATGGGTATTACAATCATCATGTTTATGATACCCATATACACACCATATTTTTCTTTAGGTATTTCGCTTACCACCATTAAATATGGTATACCCATCATGCTTGCCCAGCCTACGCCAAAGCCTGTAATGGCTACATAAAATAGTTCACGCTGATGTATGGCAGAAAATGCTACAAAGCCAATGCCCGCAAATATGAGGCATAAAAAATGTACCCATTTGGCACCAAACTTTTTTGCCAGCCCTACCAGCCCGAAAGCAATTAAAAAAGTTACGATATTATACCAGCCATTTACACCGCCTGTGTAGGATACTGCTTTTTCGTAGCGCTTGTTATTGATATCAACTTTATCAATGAGTGTAAAATCATTTTGGCTTATTTGTACAGAAGGGATTTTATCTTTCCAGCCGTTGTAAATAACTGATGCGGCAGTTTCATCTTTAAAAATATCTTTCTCTTTTATTTTATTTTCCTCTGCAAAGGTTCTTAATTTTTTTTCGAATAGGGCATACTGGTTATACACTGCATCTTCTTCTTTATTGAGGGGCATAGATTTCCATTCGAATGTATTTTGTGCAACACATTTTGAAGAATTTTGCCAGTAGCAAAAAAGTGCATACCATTGAAAGAGGTACACGAAAGCGAGCATCCACATTACTTTTGGCATGGAGCCAATGGCATTTGCAACATCTTTAAAGGGAGATAAAATATTGAGGGGTTTTGCTTTCATCTCTGCAAGTTCCTCTGCAGTGGGCGGTATTTCCGGTGTGGTTTTCATGCTCCACCACACAGAGCTAATTGAACATACAGCACCCAGAAAAAAAGATGCAAAAACCCAATTGGGAATTTTACCTGTTTTCCCTAAAAATACTAATGGAAAAAATAGCAGGGAAAAGTTTGCCAGTGTTTGCCCAAAACCAGTAAAAAAACTTTGCGCCTGAAAGCCTGTAGGTTGCTGGGCTGGGTCTAATTTATCTGCCACAAAAGCCCGGTAAGGCTCCATAGCTGTGTTGTTACCTGCGTCTAATATCCATAGCAAGCCTGCAGCCATCCACAAAGAACTGCTAAAAGGAAAAAGAAATAATGCGAGACTGCACATAATAGCGCCCATAAAAAAATAGGGTTTTCTGCGGCCAAATTTTGGGTGCCATGTTTTATCGCTTAGCGCCCCAATAATGGGTTGTATAAGCAAACCGGTTAGTGGCCCTGCAAGGTTAAGCCAGGGAATTTCATCGGGCCTTGCACCAAGAAAATCGTAAATAGGATTTACAGCACTTTGCTGCAAACCAAAACTATATTGAATGCCAAAGAAGCCCACATTCATATTTATGATTTGCCAGAAACTAAGTGATGGTTTTTTAAAACTCATAAGCAGTTATATTTTCTCAATCAAATTTAATTGAAATAACAGGCTTTAAAATTTGCAAACGTTTGTGGTGGAGAAGTAAAAAAAGAGCAATCCGGGTGGATCACTCTTTCTGCTAGTTGGTGGATAGTGGTTGTTGAAGCGGGAAAAGTTTTATATTAATCAGTCTTGTTTTTTATTAATGATAACAGGGTCGGATAAGAATTTTTTCATGGCAAGATACACACCGTTTGTCCACCCAAAACCATCCTGCCCGGGGTATTCGCCGCCACCTGCTTCTTTGGTAATATCCTCCACATTGTATTTCTCCATCATTTTACCTGTAGCTGCGTATACTTTATCGTTTACGGATATCCAGCGGCTTGCAGCATCTTTTGCCAGTTCATTTTCGCCATAATTTATTAAACCCTTTACTGCTACCCATTGCAGCGGCGCCCAGCCATTTGGTGCATCCCATTGCTGCCCGGTATTATTATTTGTAGTTGCTACACCGCCGGGTTTTAATAAATTATTTTTAAACGTTTCTGTGGTTGCAGTAGCCTGCTCCTTTGATGCAATATTTGTAAATAGCGGGAACATGCCTGCAGCAGTAATGATATTATTTTTCTTTTTTGAAACAATATTATAATCGCAAAAAAAGTTTTGTTTTTCATTCCAGCAATATTTTAAAATGGCTGCTTTTCTTGCAGCCGCTTTTTTATAAAAATTATTTTCATTGCTCACATCATTTTTTAGTGCATAAGATTTTGCAAGCACCTTTTCCATATTGTATAATAAACAATTTAGATCTACGGGTATAATATTTGTGGTTTGAATGCTAGCAATATTTTTTTCATCGGCAAACCAGCGGCTGCTAAAATCCCAGCCACTTTCTGCGCCGGAGCGCAGGTTTCTAAACATCGTTTTTTGCTCTTTGGAAAATTTACTTTCATCTTTCATCCATGCTTCTGCAGAAACAGCTTTTGAAAAATCATTTTTTGTAGCAGCATCCACATCCTGTTTGTACGATTCCTGCCGGGGCACATCATCTCTGTCATAGTACCGGCTAAGGGTGCTTCCATCGGGCATCTTTACATTGTGTTTTGTTTTGGCGGTTTTGTCCATCCAGTAATTATATTCTTTTTGCAGCGCAGGCAAATATGTTTTGTATACTTCGTCACCTTTTACTGTAGCAAGCAAATCTACCATCATACTAAAAAAAGGCGGCTGGCTACGGCTAAGATAATAACTGCAATTGCCATTGGGTATATGCCCGTAAGTATTTATGAGGTAAGAAAAATTGTTGATCATGTTTTCCATAACCTGTGTTTCGCCGCTTTCTTTTAAACCCAGCATAGTAAAATAACTGTCCCAATAATATATTTCTCTAAACCTGCCGCCGGGTACAATGTAAGAAGAGGGCAGGGGCAACAATGAACTGCCATCTATATTTTTATCTGCATCTCTTTTTAATGTAGACCATAATTTTTTGATGTGCTGCGAAACATCTTTTTCGCTCATATCGTTTATCACCACTCGTTTTGCAGATGGTTGTGTAAAATTATTATCAACAAAAAGTTTTAGCGAAAACCGTACAGCCGGATTGTTTTTTACTTTTAGATAATCTGCCACAATATCTTTTGGGTCTCTTTTAGGCACACAATCCACAAAGGTTTTTCCATCAGGAAAAATTTGTGCCATTTGTACAGCTGTAAATAACTGGCCGTAAATTTTATCGGGCGGCAAAGGTTGCTGTGCAAAAATGCTGATGCCGGCAAGCATTGTAAACAAAAAGAATAATATTTTTTTCATAATAGTGTTTTGGTTTTAAAGAATCATAAGCAATTTTGGAATTTATTTTTATTCCACAGAGAGGTTAAAAGTTTTTCTGTAAAGATTATTTTTTAAGAGTTCAACTTTTTATTTAAGAGATCTTTTAATATTCGTATACCACCGCTTCGTAAGGCCGTAATTCTTTTCCGCCAAAAACAGGTGTGTAATTGTTCATCAATATTTTTCCTTTAGTAAAATCTGTTCCTGTATTTGCAGTTGCAAACTTTGCAGAAAAATTAAGCATCACCAATATTTTTTTTCCATTTAGTTCTCTGGTGTAGGAGTATACCAATGCGTTTTCTTTATCCAGCAAAGTATATTTTCCATAAATTAACACAGGGCTACTTTTTCTCAATGCAGTCATTTTTCTAAAATAATTCAGTGTGCTGTTGACATCTTTTTCTTCGGCTGTTGCATTTATAGTGGCATGGTTGTCGTTTACTTTTAGCCAGGGTGTGCCTGTACTAAAACCACCGTTGGTACTGCTATCCCACTGAAAAGGGGTACGGCCATTATCTCTTGCGCAGCCGGTTTTTTGCGATTCTATAAAAGCTTTTAAATCTCCACCTGCATTTTTTACCTTGCCATATTCTGCCATCATTTCTATATCTCTGTAGTCTTCTATTTTATCAAATTTTGCGTTGGTCATGCCCAGTTCATCGCCATTATAGTAATATGGTGTACCCCTCATGGTCAATAAAAATGTTGTGAGCATTTTAGAAGATGCTTCTCTAAACTCAGGCGCATCGTTTCCCCAGCGGCTTAGCATGCGTGGCTGGTCATGATTGCCCAGGTAAATAGTACCCCAGCCTTTATTTGCAAATACACTGTCCCAATCACTGTATACTTTTTTAAATTCCAATAAATTCCAGTTTGGATTCATCACTTTGTATCTTCCTTTTTCGAGGCCTATTCCTACACCATCAAAATGATAACTCATATTGAGCTCATGCCTGGCCGGATCTACAAAATTCATAGCAGTTGCTTTTGTTGTTCCTGCACCTTCTGCAAGGGTCATCACATCATATTTGCTTAATACTTCTTTATTCATTTCCTGCAAATAATTATGTACCGCAGGCGTACTTGCAAAATATGTAAACCAGTCACCATTGAAATTTTTATCTAGTTCTCTTTGTGTGATAATAGGAAATGTAGTATCCTTTGCTATCACAGGAATTACATCCATGCGAAAACCATCTATGCCTTTGTCAAACCAGCGGCGCATCATGCTATAAATTTCCTGGCGAAGCTTTGGATTTTCCCAGTTAAGATCTGGCTGTTTGTAACTAAAATAATGGAGATAATAAGCATTGGTGAGCGAATCGAAACGCCAGCCGCTGCCATCCACTTCAAAAGAGCCTGGCCGAAACGCAGGTTTTCCTTTTTCTGCAGGCCACCAATGAAAATAATTCCGGTAAGGATTGTCTCTGCTTTTGCGTGCTTCTGTAAACCATTTGTGTTCATCGCTGCAATGGTTTACTACCAGGTCCAGCACCACTTTTATGCCTCTATCGTGCATGCCTTTAAGCATTGTATTAAAATCATCCATGCTGCCAAACTCTTTCATAATGCTTTCATAAT
>JANXXM010000077.1 GCA_025350645.1 Ferruginibacter sp. | reverse complement strand
TGCACACTCCCATCCTTATCATTCATGATAACTTTATTGCCGCTTCTTGTTTGCAAAGCCTTTACATCGTTGCCTGCGTTGCTATAACTATTTTTTGCTTTGCCGTGGTACACCGTGCCGTCTATGTATGGTTTTGTGGGGCTGTTGCCTTCAAAGCCTACTATCGCTTCTTCTCCTTTTTCTGGAATAAAAAACATCCCTTTATCGCCGCCGCCATGCGGGCTGCTTACCCGCAGCCACGGCGTTAGCTGCCCTTCCTTCATCCAGTGAAATTTTACCCGTACACGACCCAGCCCTTTGGGGTCATGGTTCTCTTTTACTACTGCTGTCTGTGTTTCGCAATGCGGTTCGGTATACCCCGTTACCGGCGGTATTTTTATGCTGGAGGGTATGCCAATAAAATCATTTTTATAATTACCCTGCCCATCGCAAAAATGCGTTACATCTATTATCGTATGATCTCCGTAGCCATCACTTACGCTTACTATATTACCCAACTGTACAGCAAAGTGGGTACTGCTGCCTGTGGCTTTTACCATATTGCTGCTTTGGGCTGCTGCACGTATATTGGTTACATCATCCAGTTGCTTTTTATTGGTAACAAAACTGTTATTAAAATACTTAGGAACACCTGGGTAAAACTCATTGGACTTGGCAAACATCATATTACCTATTTCATTTAAACCTGCTTTGCCCTGTATGCCCTGCGGCCTGGCGGTATGCACCTGGTTGTTTATATAATCATAAGCTACCTGCTCAAAATTATTTGGACGCACTTCCAGCGACATAGAAAAATCGGTGAGGTTGCTGCCATAAATAAGTTTGGCGGTATGGGGTTTTGGCGGGCCCATTATTACTGACTCGCCATTGTAAAAAAGCCATTCGCCATAGGTGGCGGCTATCCTGTTTAAAAACTGCCAGGCGGTTTCTTTATACTGTACCGTATAAGATAATGTTTCCCCATATACCGGGTTTATTTTGGGGGATAATAACCCGGCAGGAAAATGTGCCACCACATCGGATGCTATGTTTTTTATGGCTTTCTTTTCCCAGGTATTGCAGTGCGGGCCGTTATCCATAATTATAGTAGGGCTAAAGCCTGATATGATAACATCGCCTACATGCCCGGCATATTTGGTAGATTGTACACTGGTAACTACGCCAGTAAATTTTAGTGGGGGGGTGCCATCGCCAAAAGCATCTATTTTTATTTTAAATACTGCGCCGGCAAAATTTTTTGACTGGGTAAACATTTTACCTTTTGGTCCATCAAGCGCTTCGGCCGGGCATACCAGCCTAAAAGTATGGTGGGCAAAAATACCCTGGCTTAATGAAAACTGGTAAAATTGCTTTACTGCTGTACCACCTATACTGATGGTTGTTTTAACGAGCTTTGCCATAAAAAAATGTTTATCATTTATGGTGAAAAAATAATGTTGACCTTAAGGAGTTGCTTATTGTATTTGGATAACAAAATAAGATACTAAATAAGTGTAGCAGTATTATCTGTGTACTGCTGAAGTATTCCTGTAAATTTTAAAAAACTGAATAATCTCATCATTATAGGTACCCACGCTATGACCGTTCATAGAGGATAAATTATGGGTCACATTTTGTATGAAATGATCTTCAGAAATATTTTTTATTCTTTGATATGCGGTTGTTCCTTTACCCCATCGTATAGATACAGGCACATCTACAGTGTAAGGCAAAGGATTCTTGGGGTTAAATAAATTATACATAGCTATAGCTTCACTATCACCTGCCGCCATAGGTATATTTATATCATTTTTAGAAGCGATTAAATCTTCCTTTGACGAAGACTGATAACCGTTTAGTTGTGAAGGGTGTACAAAATCCTGTGGCTGGTGAGGGGCAAGATATAATACTACTTCTACCCTTTTGCCATATACAGGATGTTTTGCAATAGCTGCTGCTACACCTGCGCTCATAGCTGCCCCCATGCTATGGCCAATAATTTTTAGCGTTTCGTTGGGTTGTAAACTAAAACTTGCATTCCTGTGGCTAAGCTCATTGCGAAGCTGATCTGTTGTATATTCAAAATAATTTATTAGACCATCTTTAATAGAAGGAGATAAATTTTTTGTGTGCATAGTTTCATACTTCATTTCTCCCAGCCTCGTAAATGTTTTATTAAAATTATCCAGCCATTCCCAGTTTTTTAAAATTTCATTTCCTATTTTTTCTCCTACTGCATATCTGTAATGCCCGGTGGTTCTGTTATCTGATGAACCATTTATAAAAAACAACCTGTGATCCCTGAACCCATCGCTCAGCAATTTTTTTACAGGATCCCAATAGTGCATTTGTTTACCATGATAATATGGTGCACCATAAGTAATATCTCTTGCAGGGCTATACACATTCCCTTTTTTATTTTCTTCAAATGAACCATTTAGAGGCAGGCAAACCTTTGATACCAAACCTGGAAAATAACTTCCTCCTACATAACCGAATGCAGTATAACAGGCTGTTTTACGTACCTGCGATTCATGTACTGCCCAGTCATCCATTTCAAAACCATTTATAAAAAGTATCATTATGCCAGGTTTTAATTTTCAACATCCGGTCTGTTATTTTCAAATTCCGAATTATTTAATTTTAATTTTTTTGCACTTAACGTAAAAGCTATTTGCATAGGATGCTCTCCTTTATGATCAAAGGACTCATTATAATCCACACAGTATGCTTCCGTAAAATCCAATGTTTTTAGTTTGCTAAAGGTATCTCTTCTATAAAAGGTAATGGTACCATTTTTTAGCGATGTAGAACTTATCATCCAATCATAAATTTCTGTTTCTTTTGTGCTTTCTACTATAAGCGAAACAAACCCACCCTGTGGTATAGATGATGGTTTACCCGTAGCATCGGTAGATTGTGCAAATCTAAAACTACAATTTAGTACATTCATTTCTGTACTGCCATCAATTGTTATTTTTGCTAAAAAAGCCATGGTGAAATTTTTAAAAATATGTACAGATAAAAATGAGCGGATGAATAAAAAATATTCACCCGCTCTCCTGTAAAACTATACCCACTCATTAACGTGGGTTCCTGTACCCATAGAAATTTCTTTTGCGCTTAATGTAAAAGTTTCGGATACAGCCTGGTCATTAATAGAAGAAAAATTTTCTCTATAATCCACCATATATGCTTCTTTAAAATTGAGTTCCTTTAAAGTAGCATCTGTATCTCTTTTAATAAAAACTACTGAACCATCTTTTCTTTCGAAATTGTTGCACATCCACTCAAAAGCTTTTGTGCTTCCTGTAGATTCGATGGTTATAGAAATTTTTCCGCCGCGGGTAACCGCAGATGGACGACCAGTTGCGTCAGTTTCCTGCTTCAACTGATAACTCAAATCGAGAACGTTGTTTTCTTCGCCCCCGACTTTTAATTTTACTTTGAATGACATAAAATTACAATTTAAGATTAAAAAATGTGGTATAATACCAATTAAAAAATACAATTTCATAAGTACGATACCACTTCTTTTTCACACGGGTTATCATACACATTCTTCACTATTCTTTTTCTTTAAAATCTTTTTGCTGTTTTATTTCCTGAGGCTGATGAATCGTTG
>JANXXM010000185.1 GCA_025350645.1 Ferruginibacter sp. | reverse complement strand
ATTTTGTCCGCCATCGCCCCGGGTAAGGCTTAAATAACCCGTACGAAATTTTCGTTCATTGGCCAGGTAAGCCAGCAGGCGTGTATTTTCATCATCAGGGTGTGCAGCCACATACAGCACGCTGCCAAAGCTGCTTAGCTTTTTTATTTGCTGCAGAATATCTGCAGAAGAATATGTTTTAGGTGTTTGTGCAATTGCAGCGGTGAAGAATAAAAAACAAATGGCTACCGTTAAAATATTTCTAATCATGTATGTTTTATTATTTTATTTTTTTTGATATTATTGTTTTGTTTTAATTTTTTTGAGGGTAGTACATTTTTACAATCTGTAAAAATTATAGCCATTGAAACCTCTTTTTGGGCATGGACAATTGTACTTTTTCAACATTATACACGGGCTATATGCTACTGCAGCTCAAGTGCAGCTGCATTCGCTTCTATCCCTGCCATGCGCAGCAACAACAACATTTTTAAACTTTTATCTACAGCATTTAAAAGAAAGAAGCATGATAAAAGAAAAACTTGTACTGCATAATTCATCAAAAATTATTCATCATTCATTATAAATTATAAGCCTAATTCCCTGAATAAAAAACTGCATTACAAAAAAGCATTTTACCATTTTCCCAAAAACTTCTAAACAATGCATCATCTGCAAAGAAAACCACAGACCCCTGCCCTATAGGCATTTCGCCTATAAGTGTACCATCTTTTACCAATTGCTTTACGGTGCTTCCTACAAAGCCACTGGTTTCTTTTTGCTTTTTAATATAGCCTGTATTCCAGCCATCTTTTAAAAACTCATACACATTATCATTCATTTTTAAAGTGTAATAAAAGTTATCATAGCCAAAAGCAAGCGGGTGACTAATATCCAATTGAATTTTATAAATAGCACCGGGTATATTGTTAGTAACACTCTGCCTTTCTCTATCGCCATACATTTTTACATTGGCATAAATATTACTCGTATCCGTTTTCTCATCTGACGCTTTTTTTAATTTTAGCCCCCACTCCAAACCCGCTATTTGTTTTGCAGCATTTTCCAGCACTATTAATTTTCCACCACTTTTTATCCAGGCTCTAATATCTGCAGCAGCTTCTTTATTTGCAAGGCATTTATAAGATCCATCTGGTATAATAAGTACATTGTAGTTTTTTAACTGGATGTAATTAATATTTTCTGCGTTAATTAAAGTAAGGGGATAATTGATCTGTTCATCAAATAAATGCCATACTTCGCCTGCGGCTGTTGCTGAGGCTTCATTGCCTGTAAGCATTGCCACCATTGGTTTTTTTAGAAAGTGAAGTTTGTCAGATCCAAAATCAAAACCACTATCCATAAAGCCAGAAGTTATAGCAACGATGCTGTTGTTAAACTGTGCAGCAGTGTCTATGATGGCCTTTATTTTTTGCTCATTCCCTTTGTTTAAAATGATCATTGAACCTGCTTCATATTTTACAGCATGGTACATAAACGGTGTTTCTGCAAACCGGAGCTTTACATTTTCTCTGAGCAGGTAAGCTAACAATTTGGCATCGTTTACTGCATTGTATTTTACAATATATCCATAAGCAGTTGCACTTAGCAAGGCCTTTTCTGTAACCACATTGCTGGGTTGTGCAGCCACAGTTTCTTTTGTACCTATTGTTTGAATGCCATAAGCATACGGCAAAGCCCATGCAGTAATATCATAAGTTGCAGAGTCATTTAATTTTGTCGCAGGCTCAAACAATACTTTTATAAGGGCTGCTTTGGGTTGTGCAGATGATACTACAATATCATTTTTTTGTACCAGGTAGTTATCCTCTTTACCAGAAAAATAATTATAGCCTTTTATCATTTTACTTTCAGCCGCATAACCGAATACAATTTTATTTTTTACAAACAGTTCTTTTAAGGCAGTTGTTTTATTTTCATTTTTGTTATTGATAACATAAGTTTTATACACACCAATATTACCTGCACGGGCATCGTCAAAATATTTTTTAAAATTGGCAATAAGTGTTTGTGCGTTTGCAGATGCTACTTCTATAGTACTTATGCTCGTGGTAAAATGATGGGCAATTCTATCTGCAAGAGTGAGGGTATCACCATTATTTAGAGTTATAGAAGTACCGCCCCTGCTGTTTCCTGCCTGCTCATACGTCATACCAATACTGCCATTAAACAAGGGGTAAGTATCCCCGTAAGATGGATAAAAAAGATCAAAATATTGTTTGGTAAAATACAACCAGCCATTTGCATCAAAATATTTTGCATGATTTTTACCAATGGTTACCTGTATATCTTTTTGCCATTGGGTTACCGCTTCATGCACCGGCTCTGCCGCAGGTGCAAAATAATAAGGACTATTAATACCCTGCTCATGAAAATCGCAATGTATTTGTGGCATCCATTGCTGGTATTTTGCAAGGCGTTGTTGCGTTTCTACCTGTGTTTGCCATGCCCAGTCTCTGTTAAGATCAAAATTATAGTGATTGTACCTGCCGCCCGGCCATGGTTCATCATGTTCTCTGGCATCGTGGTTGGGGTTAGGTTTTTTACCGCTCATTTGTGTAAACCAGTTTACATACCTGTCTCTGCCATCAGGGTTTAAACAAGGGTCTATAATCACTACCGTATTCTTCATCCAGTTGTTTAGCTGGGTATTTTGCCCGCCCAGTATTTCGTATAACACTTTCATAGAAACTTCGCTGGAGCTGGTTTCATTGCCATGCACATTGTAGCTAAGCCACACAATAGCAGGCGCATTTACCTCCGCATCTTTACCATTTAATAACCCGGTAAGGCGCAGATTATTTGTACGTATTTCTTCTATCCGCTGCATATTTTCTGCGCTGGCTACAATAGCAATATACAGTGGGCGACCTTCATTTGTTTCGCCATACTTTTGCAATTTTAAGGTTTGTGGTGCTGCGGCGGCGGCTTGTTCAAAGTATGCTGCTATTTTGTAATGAGGGGTAAATCTTTCTCCCAAATCGTATCCTAAAAATTGTTTTGGAGATAAAAGATTTTGTGCCTGTGTATGCACAAATGCAAGCAATAAAAACAGCGGTAATATTTTTTTCATATCTCAAATAATATTTGGCCATGAAATTATATCCTTTTTATGTAAGACAATACATTTGTTTAATTTTTTGACAGCACTGTACAGTTTAATTTTTTCTGATTGGTAATAACTGGTAAAACTTTTAAAGTTAGTTAACGTAATTCATTCCATTTAAAGAAAATTATTATAAGTAAAATGCAATTCTAATTTAATACATTTTATTTGCAGATTTTTTTGATCCTATTTATTTGTCGGTTATTTTAAAACCCTTTCCCGAAAACCTGCTACATTTGAAAAAATACAGCACATGAAAAAGATTTTCTCCGGAATATTATTTTTTACAGCAACGGTTTCTTTTGCGCAGCTATCTCCTTTTAAATATGACATTAAAAAAAACGTAACGGCAAATAAAGCTGCTGTAGTAAGTGCACACCCGCTGGCAAGCGATGCAGGCCTGCAGGTAATGAAACAAGGTGGTAATGCATTTGATGCAGCAATTGCCACACAGCTTGCACTTGCAGTGGTTTACCCGGGTGCAGGTAACCTTGGCGGTGGTGGTTTTATGGTAGCTCATTTAAAAAATGGTAAAAATATTGCACTGGATTATAGAGAAATGGCACCCGCAAAAGCCAGCAGAGATATGTACCTGGATGGTGATGGCAACCCAGTTACCTTATTATCTATGCAGGGGCAACTGGCCAGTGGTGTACCCGGCACTGTAGCGGGTTTATTTTCTATTTTAAAATATGCTAAACTACCTTTTGCAATATTAGCAGCACCTGCTATAACCCTTGCAGATAGAGGCTTTGCACTTACCGAAGCCCAGGCAGCAGACTTTAACTATAGTAAAAATATTTTTGTACAAATGAACAAAAACAGTGTAGCTTTTGTAAAAGAAACAGCGTGGAAAGCCGGAGATATTTTGGTACAGAAAGAACTTGCTGCTACATTAAAGAGAATAAGTAACCAGGGACAAAAAGGATTTTATGAAGGCGAAACTGCTATGCTTATTGCAGCAGAAATGAAAAACGGCAATGGAATAATTACCCTGGAGGATCTTAAAAATTATAAAGTAAAAGAAAGAGAAGTAATGCAGTTTTCTTACAAAGGAAATGAAGTTATTACTATGCCATTGCCCAGCAGTGGCGGTATTATTCTGCAGCAGCTTTTAAAAATAATGGAAAAGAGAAACCTTGCTGCTATGCCTTTTCAAAGTGTGGAAGCCGTACAACTTATTACAGAAGCAGAACGCAGAACTTTTGCAGACAGGGCAGAATTTTTAGGTGATCCTGATTTTGTAAAAGTGCCTGTAGCAACATTAACAAGTAATGAATATTTAGAGGACAGAATGAAAGATTATGATGCTACAAAAGCCGGGAGCAGCAAAACCACAACCGCCGGTATTATACATGAAAGTGAGCAAACAACCCACCTGAGCATTATAGATGGGGAGGGAAATGCAGTAGCAGTAACCACCACTTTAAACGATCATTTTGGTAGCAAAACAGTTATAAGCGGCGCAGGTTTTATAATGAATAATGAAATGGATGACTTTAGCGTAAAGCCAGGCGTACCCAATATGTATGGTGCTATAGGCAACGCTAAAAATGCCATTGCCCCGGGCAAAAGAATGCTAAGCAGTATGACGCCGACCATTGTATTAAAAGATGGAAAGCCGTTTATAGTAGTGGGTACACCAGGTGGAACTACTATACCTACCAGCGTTTTTCAAACCATTGTAAATATTATTGATCATGGTATGAGTGCTGCTGATGCTGTAAACAAACCAAAATTTCATCATCAATGGTTACCAGATGTTATTTATGTAGAAAAATATTTTGATAAAACTACAAAAGAGAAACTAAAAACAATGGGATATATAATTGCAGAAAGAGGTGCCATTGGCCGTACGGAGTTGATAGAAATAGAAGAACAAAAAATAGATGCTATTCTTTTAAAAACTAATAAAGACAGGCTACACAGCATTAGAACAGTAAAAAAAATAACTGCTGTGGCAGATGAACGTGGGGATGATGATGCCAGGGGATTATAATTTTTATAAATAATAATTACAAACGCATATTATCCGCCTGCCAGTGTTTTATTGTTTTCTTTATTTCATTTGCAGTTATATTTTGCATAATGGCTTTATCAATAAGCAATAAAAATTGGTCATCGTCTGCAAAACGAAGCGCAGTTATTTGTGCCAGCGATAAATTATTTTCTTTTGCTGAGAAGGAAGTTCCTGCCAATTCAAAATAACGAAGTCTGCACTCCAGCCGCACAATTCTATTTTGGTTGCCCAGTGCATAATGCTGGCGAAGCATTATACCAAGGTATAAAATACAAAAAGAAAGTAAGGCAAATAAGGCCCATTGCAGGCCATTTCCACTATCTGTAAAAGCCTTATAAACTCCGGCAAAAATGCAGCCCATCATCAGCGGTAAAAAAATTAAATGATGTGGTATGTAGTACATTTTATGGTGCTGGTAATCTTGTTTTTTCATAAAGATTTTTTATTGGGTAATAATATTTTTTGCAAAAGATTTTCTATTATTTTTTTTGATTTATTTATTGTGGTTTAAATTTACCTTTATAATAATAATAAAAATCATGCTACAATTATTGAGAACAAATTCAGACAATAAAGATTTTGTTTATCTGGTTAAATTATTAGACGAAAATCTTGCAAAAAGGGATGGGGATGAACATGCTTTTTACCACCAGTTTAATAAAATAGCAAACCTCAAAAATGTGGTGCTGGTATATATTGATACTATTGTTACAGGCTGTGGGGCATTTAAACCATATAATGAAAAAATTGTAGAAATAAAAAGAATGTTTGTATTGCCAGGTGCAAGGCGCAAAGGCATTGCAGCCAAAATTTTAATTGAGCTGGAAAGCTGGGCAGCAGCTTTACATTTTAACGGCTGCATTTTAGAAACGGGACTTAAACAACCCGAAGCCATACAGCTCTACGAAAAAAGCGGTTATAAAAAAATTGAAAATTATGGTCAATATGCAGACGTTAAAAATAGTGTTTGTATGAAAAAGGAAATACAGCCTCAAATACTTTAAAAGAATAAACAGCAGGCTACTTACTTAAACCTGCAATAAAATTGATGGTGAGTGCAACCACAAAAGTATTTAATGCAAATGAGATGAGGCCATGCAGCAAAACAAGCCGCCGCATTTTCTTATCCGTAATCTGCACATCAGATACCTGGAATGTCATTCCTACTACAAGAGAAAAATAAGCAAAATCTAAATAATCGGGTGCATCATCATTTGGAAACTCCAGCCCTGCCCTGTGCGATTTGCCCGGGGCCTTACTATCATCGTCATAATACAAATGTGCGTAATGAAAAGTAAGAATAGTATGCACCATTGCCCATGAAAGCATCACAGATAAAAAACAAACAGGTACTGTTATTATTTCGTTCTTAATATCCTTGCCTGCATCAATAATCAATAGTAAAACAGTTACCATTGCAGCCAGTGCGGCAAGTATAGTAATAAGTATAACAAACGAACGGCTTCCATCTTCTTTTTGAGCATATTTTTTTATTTGCTCCACGCCACGATTAAAAAAAATTATCCACGAAGTAATAATAAATGAAAGCGCAAATATGCACCAGGTACAAATACTGATAAAAAGCGGATCAAACTTTGCGCTTCTTAAAAAAATAAATCCTATTACAGCCAATGCAAGGCTTAATGCCACCCGCTGTAGCGGGTGCATACGAAGTAATATATTTGAACCCTGCTGTTTTTCTTTTTTCATGCTTATTTACAATTTAATTTAATAAAAATAATGTTCAAAAATTTAAATCATCGCTTTGTATGTATTGTCTGATTAAAATTTAAACAGACTTTAATCATGCTTTGAACATTAAGATAGTATTAATGCAAATTTATCTACTTTAAATTATTGACCTATTGTTTTTTATCTTTGAAAAAAAGACAAAGTGGAACTGAGCAACAAGAAAGCATACTATGAATATTTTTTTGAATCTACTTACGTGGCGGGTATCGTACTGGCAGGTACAGAAATAAAATCTTTACGACTAGGTAAGGCAAGTTTTAACGATAGTTATTGCATTTTCGATCGGGGAGAGTTGTACATAAAAAGTTTGCATATTTCTGAGTATGCGTATGGCACATACCTTAACCATGAACCGCTGCAGGAACGTAAACTTTTGCTCACAAAAAAAGAATTAAAAAAGTGGGAAAACAAAAGTAAAGAAAAAGGATACAGCATTATTCCTTTAAAAATTTTTATAAATGAAAAGGGATTTGCCAAAGTACAAATAGGCCTAGGAAAAGGTAAAAAGAATTATGACAAAAGGGAAACCATAAAGCAGCGGGAAAATGACCGAGACGTAAAAAGAGATTATGGTTTATAAATATTTTTTGTTTATAATATTTTTTTGCTGCCGCCGGTAATTTTTCCAGACATGTGCTCCTGAGTATATAACACTACAAAATATTTTTCATTGGCAGCCTCAGATGCAGGTATGGTAAGGGTTTCAGAACCAGACGCCGTTGTTTTTACCGTTTTAAAATCCCGCACTACATTGTAATTGGTAATATTCAATCCGCTGTTTTCGCCATGTTTAATATTGGTTTGTACACTTGCCTGCACCAGTGTTATATTTAAAATATCTCCTTTTTCCATAGCATCAATGGTATAATGTACGCTAACCACATTCTGCAGTTTACTCGCTGCAATAATATTAATATTTGTTGAATTTTCATTGTTTCCTGCAGCCTTTGCATAATTTTTCACTTGGTCTCTCTGGCTGCCCACCATTTCTTTTTCGCCATTTATAACAAGCTGCGGGGTATAAACTGAACCACCGCTAATTTTTTCGGCATACATTCTTTGCCTGTTGCTGTATGCGGTTTTACTAAAGTGGTCTGCCCAGCCCAGCCTGTTCCAGTAATCTACATGAAAAGAAAGGGGAATAATATTCTCAATATCTGCAATGGCATATTCTCCCAGCAATGCATCGGCAGGCGGGCAACTACTGCAACCCTGCGAGGTAAATAATTCCATTATTACTATTCCTTTTTTTTCGGGAGATTGTATTACAGTATTATTTTTACTGATCGTATTTTTTGATGATGCTAACACGCTAAAAATTA
>JANXXM010000169.1 GCA_025350645.1 Ferruginibacter sp. | reverse complement strand
GGCTGATGAATCGTTGATTATGTAATGAGCAATTAACAATTTCTATACCAAAAAATTATAATTGATTAGTTTTTTATAAAGATAATCATCGTTTTTATAAACAGGTTACTGTAGCTAATTGCACAAAAAAACTGATAACGTTTTGTTTAAAAAATTACGTTATCAGCTTGTATTTTATTAATATTTAATTTTTATTTTTCCTGCTCATACTTGCTCTCCCAGTCTGTACCTTCATCGCCTTTTTGCCCTTCCAGTTTTATTAAAAAGTTTTTTGCCGGGAAATAAGGCTTCAAATGTATATCAAGATGTATCCTGTCCTTTTGAATAGGATCCTGCTCAAAACGCTTTATGGTAAAGTTTTCTATCAATTTGCTGGGGCCAGTAATATTATCCAGAAATTTTACAATCTGTCCCATTAACTCTTTCCTTGTATTGGCATTAAAGTTTTCAAAAGCTCGCCTGTTTAAAAAGTCCATCATTACCTTTGTTACATAATCAAACACTCTTACTACGGAGTAAGTCTGCAATCCAAGATTATCTCCGTTAAATAATGTTTTTGCGGAGAAAGCCATAACCTTACTGTATTCATTTACCATGGGTACAAGTCCTAATTTTTCCAGGTTGGCCACTTCGGATTTTTTGAGATCAAACCGTACACCATCCACTTCATTCATACTGCCATATTTTTTACCTGCGGTTACCTGGCTCATTAAAGTCATATAAATTTTGCCGCCCAATGCACCACTGCCGGGCACATATAAATTATCTTCTTCGCCTACATCTGCCTGTCTGCCTCTGCCTACGAGATAATTGCAGGTCATAATTACATTTGATTTGTGAGGATCGCCACTGGTAAGATTAGCAGATTCAAAAAGTTCCATCACATCATCCGGTGTATCCAGGTCTTCAAAATCTGTAACCAGCATTACTTTATTTTCGTAAGTAATTTTGCTCCATTTTTCTACCACTTTATTACTTCCCAGATAGCCAGGTATTACAAGTATACCATAGTTGCTGCGCAAATCCAGGCGGTCATAATTTTCTACCAGCTCTGCCTGTATAGCATCTATGAACCTGGTATTATCCAGGTCTTTTAGCTGATCCAGTTCCACATTTACAAAAGATACATTTTTTACTTTAGTACTTTCTGTATTCTTATAAAAAAGTGCTACCGTTCTGTAAGATTTTTCCAGTTCTGCAGTTTCGTTTAGTGCAGCTTTTACATTTGCTTTATATACCTGTGTGGCATGCTCGCTTTTTGTTTGGCTTGCGGTAACCATATCGTGAAGGTCATCTGCACCACCCAGCACTTCAAGCCACAGCCTAAGTGTTTTTTCTAGTTGCGCTCTTTCTTCTTTTTTGGAAGTTTCTTCTAAAAATATTTTTTTACGTGCTTTTCTCTCCGGGTTTAGATTTTGTACATTATCTATTGCAGACTCCAGGAGATCGAAGGAGCCAAATTTTTCCAAAGCTTTAATATGAGATTCCAGCGGGGCCGCATCCTGCTTGTGTGCAGGGGCTGTTGCCTTTTGGTCTGCTGCTTTTGTTTCTGGTTGATTTGCCATGATTAGTGTTTAAATATTAGCTTAATTATCTGATCTGTTTCTTATTTGTTTCCTTCTTTTAATTCTGTAAGAAGCGATTGCAATGCTCCCATAAGATTTTCTTTACCATCTGGACTGGCCAATGCTGCCTTTAATAATTTATTTGATTTTAATTGTTTAATTATTTTTTGATATTGATCTTGTTTTGTATTAAGATCGCTTAAAAACGGGCTTTGTGCAGTAATTCCTTTTACCCCAAAATCGCCCAGGTTACTAAAGCTTAATGTTTCTCTTGTCATTAATCCTTCTTCACTTTCAAAACTCATATCCACATTGGGTTTATAATGGGCAAATACTTCTTCTACATTGGTAAGCCCCTGCACAACCTCTGGTTTTACCGGAGCTTTATCTGTAAGTTTTTGTGCTACCAGTGTTCTGTTGGATTGTATATCCTGAAACGCTTCAAAAGCATCTAATTTAACTTCTGTGCCGCCAATACCGAAATTGTTGTTTTCCATTTTGTGAATTTTTATTTACTGTTATTGCAACTGTGTATTTATATGAAGCAGCATAACTGTGAACAGTGAAAAATATGGTTTAGTAAAAAATATAAATACCTAATAAAAAAATGATAATGCGATTGTGTAAAAAAAAATGATACTGTAATTTACAAAGTATTCAATTAATTTAAAACATATTGTTTATTTCTTTTCTTCCTGTATCCATTTCAACTCTTCGCCATTTTTTTCTAATTGTAATACAGTGCCATTTTTTATTTGCCCGCTTATTATTTTTTTAGATAAAGGTCTTCTTAACTGGTTTCTTATAACGCCCCCCAGCGGCCTTGCACCATAAGCAGGTGTAAAACCCTGCACAGCAAGCAGGTCTTTTGCATCATCGCTTATATCCAAATGTATGCCTTGTTTATCTAATGCTGAGTACAGGCTTTTTAATTGTATATCTAAAATACCTCTTACTGTTTCCAGCTTCATCGGGCCAAATGGTACAATTTCTGTAAGTCTTCCTAAAAATTCTGGTCTAAAATTATCCGTCATTATTTCTATCAGTTCGTTAGAGGTAGGTATGCTGTCTTTATTAAATTTATCTACAATAAATTTACTGCCAATATTGGAGGTGAAAATAATAACTGCATTGGAAAAATCGCCCGTCTTACCAAGTTTATCGTTTAATTTTCCTTCATCCATAATTTGTAGAAAAACGTCAAATACCGAAGGATGTGCTTTCTCAATTTCATCAAAAAGTACGACTGCGTAAGGTTGCCTTCTTATTTTATTTACCAGCAAGCCACCTTCTTCATAACCTACATAGCCTGGCGGGGCACCATATAATAATGCTGCAGAATGTTCTTCCTTAAACTCGCTCATATCAAACCGTATAATAAACGATTCATCCTGAAATAAAAATTCTGCCAAAGATTTTGCCAGTTCTGTTTTTCCTGTACCAGTAGGGCCAAGAAAAAAGAACGATCCTATTGGCTGACCTGGTTTTCCCAACCCGCTGCGGGATTCTAGTATTGCATCTGCTATTGATTTTACTGCATGATCCTGCCCTACTACCCGCTTCTTTAAAATACCTTCCATATTGAGCAGGCGGTCCTGCTCCTGCGATTGTAATTTGCCTAACGGTATCCCGGTTTTATTAGAAACAATGGCCGCAACGTCAGTTTTCATTAACACATTTCTTGCTTCTTTGGCAAGTGTGATAAGCTCTGTTAGAGTATTATCCAGGTATTGTATTACTTCATCTTTTGTATCCAGTTGCTGTGCATTTATTTCTGATGTAAGCTGACCTGTAAGTATTGGGCTTGTCTTATTTATAAATGACCTGCTAAGCCATTTCCATTCTGCAATATCTTTTATTTCTTCCCCGTTTTTTTCACCTGTCTGCCACAAGTCTATATTTTCTTTTAATGTTTCTATATCTTTTATTCCGGTATCATTCAGCATTCTAAGAGCGGCCATGGTTCTGTCTAAAAGATCTATGGCTGCATCGGGTAGTTTTCTGTCTTTAATATAACGCCTTGCCAGTCGCACGCTTTCGTGCATTACTTCATCATCTACCGTTATATTATGATGCTTTTCATAATAAGGAATTACCATTTTAAGCATTCGAAAAGCGGTGGTTTCATCTGGCTCTTCAATCTTTATTAATTCAAAACGCCTGTTAAATGCTTCATCATTTTCAATATGCTTTTTATATTCTTCCAAAGTGGTGGCACCAATAATGGTGAGTTCGCCTCTTGCAAGTTCTGGCTTTAAAATATTAGCTGCGCCGTTTGCACTTCCCTGCTTATCTACAAGGGTATGAATTTCATCAATAAATAAAATAGCTTTATCATACTTTTTTATTTCGACAATAATATTCTTTAGCCTGTCTTCTATTTCTCCTTTATAAGATGCCCCTGCTACCAGGGCACCATTATCCAGTTCAAAAATTTGCGCATTCAATAAAATATCAGGCACTTTATTATTTACTATCGCCAGCGCAAAACCATCTACCAGTGCAGATTTACCTACACCAGGCTCGCCAGCCAGCATTACATTTGGCTTGCTTCTTCTGCACAATACTTCTGCCATCATACGCAGTTCGTTGTCCCGTCCTATAATATCATCCAGTTTTCCTTCCTGTGCTTTTTCTGTTTTATTTATACAATATTTAAGTAATGCACCCGTTTTTTTTTCGCCTGCCGTGCTTCCATTTGTATGCTTGCTGCTCAGTAAATCTTCTATTTCTATATTATCAATACCGGCGGCTATAAGCTCATCTCTTTTTACAGGAAAAGTTTTTAACTGGTCAAAATTAAAAGCTACTCCAGGAGTAATAATTGCAGTAAATAAACTGTAGGCATCCAGTTCATCTTTCTGTAACTTTAATTTTACATCATCTGCTTCAGCAAGCAAATCGCTAATAGTTTCATCACCAGAAGGGTCGCCATTAGGTGTTTTTTTTGGATAGCTCTCCAGCCGCACATCTGCCCATTCTTCTATGTAATAAAAATCTTTATCCAGTTTTTTTAAGATAGCAGTAATACCAATATCCTTATGCAGCAGGGCTTTCAATACATGCGCAGCACCAAATGATGAATTAATATTTTCCCTTGCTATTTGCTGCGCTATATGAAAAACTTTTTTTACATCATCGGCTAATAAAAAATTCAATAAAGATTCTGGCATATAAAAAAATAATTTTTAAACTTAAAGTTTTTGCATTAAAATAAAAAACAGATAAGATGTTTATTCTACCTCCACGTATTGCATTAATGCTTAAGTGGAATATACTGCCCTGTTTTATATTCCCCTAAATTTACTGGTAAGTATTAATAAGGATATTCTCTTTTTTTATCTTTTCCTATCCACCTACTTTTAGATTTTAGGACAGCAGTAATACTTATCTGCATAATATTGTTATCATTATTTATACTCTGCTTTACATCAAAACTCTGCCCATATTCATTATGTTTTATAACATTTGCTTTTAACTGATCTACCGTTATATTTTTATCATTAAACAAAAAAATACAGTTATTGTAATTATTATTTTTAAAATATTTTTTGAGATCATTATATCCACTGCTGTTTATACTTATGAGGTAGCCTTTTAATACCTGGTCGCTTACCGTAGATATTTTTTTTGCCTCTGCAGCTATTTCTTCCATAGATCTACCCGGGGCAGCCGGTTTATCATTTATAACTTTATCTGTATTGAGACCGCCACCAGATGGCTTGCCGCCACCGTTTGGCGGTGGGTTTATAGCTATAGGTGCAGAGTTTGTAACCGGCGCAGCTTTTACTACAAAAATTTTTTCTATTTTATTATTTACAGGATCTTCATTTAATACAAGTGTAATTTTATGAGTGCCAGGCTCTGCAAAAAGATAGGTAATGTTTTGCTGCTGGCGCTTGGGTTCATCATCAAAATACCAGCTCCATGTATTTACACCAGCGGTGTTATCACCAAAATTATATTCCCGCCCGGCAGTAAGTGGCTCTGCAGGCCAAAGCGGTAATGGATATAATTTTTTAGCTTTATCCTCTCTTTTATTTACACCGATTGTACGGGCAAATTCGCACTTGTTATTTATGATAAGCCGCACGGTATACATGCCAGGGACTTTATAATCATGCGTAACATAAGGACCGGATTTGCTATCAGTTTTTGTTTTATCTCCAAAATCCCATTCCCAACTATCGGCATTATATTTGACCTCACTGGAAAAATATACCTGCTCCCGGGTATATACAACATTTTCTTTATTAGCAGTACGAAAAGTAAAATTTACAATACCGCACTGCTCTTTTGTTTTATATTTAAAAGCCATTATGCCTAAAAACAGTGCAGCAATAATAAGCATTGCTCCAACTACTTTATCATCCAGCTTGTAAGAAAAATTGTTGTTCATAATTTTATATTGTTATTTGAAATTAAACAATAAGATTTTAAATTTCCAAAAAGCAATTGGTTATTTTAATTTTACATTATTAAGAATTCATTAAATACGAAAATATGGTAAAATCTATTTTTTTAAATCGAATGAAAATAATCATTCTTTTATGTTTCATAAATATTTCTATAAAAAGTACTGCAGGCGATACGAAAAATAATCCTTCAAAGGACAGTCTTTATATGTATAATGGTACTAAAAATGATGCTGATGGGAGGCTTAGCAAAAAGTATGCTGAATTGTTGAAACTGGATGAAGAACAAATAAATAAATTTTTGGATCTCTATAAATTTATAGACTCCTGGATGGGCACACGATACAAATGGGGAGGCTGCGACAGAAGCGGAATAGATTGTTCCTGCTTTATAATGACGCTGTTTAATAATGTATTTGACATAAAAATAAGCCGTACCGCCTTTACCCAGTTTTATGATAATGATATTGCCCTGTTTAGCAACAGGAGCCAGTTTCAGATGGGTGATCTTATCTTTTTTAAAACAAATATTTCCCGGGAAACGAGAAATAATAAAATAACCCATGTAGGCATGTACCTGGCAAACGGGTATTTTATACAGAGCAGCAGTGCAGGTGTAAATATTGCTAGTTTAAATGCAGGATACTGGAAAAATTGTTTTGTTGCTGCCGGCAGATTGCAGGAAAACTTTTATAAAAAATCTAAATTACTCATGCCGCCAGGTGCTGTAGAGGAGGTTAAAAAAATACAGGCTGAAGATGTAGAAAATACCGATTTTGAGCCATTGCCCTACCCCGAAGAATTGAATGAACTCACACAAACTTATGCCCGGCTGCTCAATATAGATCAAACAGAAATAATCATACCCGAGATTTTTCAATTTATAGATAAAAACAGGTATGCACCTTATAATATAACTAAAGACTGTAAAGCCAATGCAAATAAACAGAGCTGCTTTTTACAAAATCTTTTTAAGGAAGTACTGCAGCTTAATACAGATTGCAGCATCGGACAAATTACATCCAAAAATTACACTGCAAAACTAGACCGTTCAGATAGCAAAACAAAGCTTAGTGTTTTTGATTTTGTATTAGTGAAAACGAACAAAAAATTATTAGTCCCGGATATTATTGGTCTCTATTTGTACAATGATTATTTTTTATATATTGATGATAATGATGTTGCAATCACAAATTTAAAAGACCCGGAGTATAAAGATGCAATTCCTGAATTTTACAGGCTTAAAGAATCTTCTTTACTCAAGGGCTTTGAAAATATTATTAAAAGCAGAAAAAATACAGCTTCAAAATCTCCTTCCGCTAGTAATAATATTTTAAAAAATAATGTTGTAAATGACAAAACAACTGAAGATGAAGCAGAAAAACAACGATTGGAAAAAGAAAAAAGAGCAAAAGAAAAAGAGGAAAGCGAAAGAGCAGAACGCAAGCGATTAGAAAAAGAAAAAATAGAAAAAGAAAGACAGGAACAGGAAAGACAGGATAAAGAAAAACTTGCGAAAGAAGAAATGGAAAAGCAACGGGCAGCCCAGGATTACCTGGATAGCTTAAAAGTGAAAAAAGAGAGTAAAGAAAATGCAAAACTGGAAAGAGAAAGATTAAAGAATGAAAGGCTGGAAAAAGAAATGCTAGAAAAAGAAAAGATAAGAAGTGAGCAGGCCGAAGCAGAAAAACAACAACAGCAAAAAATACAGAAGGAAAAAGCTGATGAGGAACGACTCGTAAGAGAAAAGCTGGAAAAAGAAAGGCTGGATGCTGAATCGTTACAAAAAGAAAAAGCAGAAAATGCCCGGCTAGAAAATATAAAAATAGAACGGGAAAAGATAGTGAAAGACAGTGTGTATAAGGATTTCATTGAAAAAGAAAAAATACAAAATGAAAGAATAGCTAAAGAAAAACAGGAAAAAGAAAAACAGGAAGCTGACCGCATAGCACGTGAAAAAACAGAACAGGAGAGGAATGAAAAAATAAGACTGACTAAAGAAAAAATAGAAAATGAACGTATAGAAAAAGAGCGTTTGACAAAAGAAAAATTAGAAGCGGCAAAGTTTGAAGCTGAAAAACTGGAGAAAGAACGCCTCGAAAAAATAAGGATAAGGAAAGAGAAAATGGAGCAGGAGCGATTAGAAAATGAAAGAATAGCTAAAGAGAAGCTGGAAGCAGCAAGGCTGGAAGCTGAAAAACTGGAGAAAGAACGCCAGGAAAAAATACGGATAAAGAAAGAGAAAATGGAACAGGAGCGATTAGAAAAAGAACGTATTGCTAAAGAAAAATTAGAAGCAGAAAGGCTGGAAAAAGAAAGAATAGAGAACGACCGCCAGGAAAAAATAAGGATAAAGAAAGAGAAAATGGAACAGGAGCGCTTAGAAAAAGAGCGTATTGCTAAAGAAAAATTAGAAGCAGAAAGGCTGGAAAAAGAAAGAGTAGAAAAGGAACGCTTGGAAAAGGAACGCTTAGAAAAAGAAAAACAGGAAAAGGAGCGGCTTGAAAAAGAAAGACTGGAAAAAATAAGACTGGAAAAGGAAAGAGTAGAAAAAATAAGAGTAGAAAGAATAAGACTGGAAAAGGAAAAAATATTCCGGGATAGTATTGATATAAAAAAACGCCAGAATAGTATTTTTACAGAAGATGGTAAGGCTGTAGACAAAACAGAAATGAGCGCCGAAATTCCTGACTCTGAAATAATAACCGAACCAAAAAAAGAAAAAAAGAAAAAAAAGAAAAAAGCCTCGGACCAGTAATAACAAACCCCATCATTGTACAAACAAACGATGGGGTTTATTGTTTTAGTAAAAAAATGGAATAAATGTTGCTATATTATTAAATTAGTATTTAAAATCAATATCTTTATAACCCATCCTGGTTTCAAGACAGTACCTTTTGAGCCTTTATGATTTACAGTAAATCAGCTTTATCATTTCTGTTACATTATTTTTGCACTACAACTTCAATTAAATTACTGGTTATAAATTCGTTTATATGAGTATTGAATTTTACAGCTTACCGCTGCGGTTAGATAAATTAATGAAGGGAGATGCGCACCAAAAGTGCAGCCTGAAAGAATCTATATCTCAGCACATTCATTTAATTATTACAACATCGTTCGGAGAAATGCAGCAGGACCAGCAATTTGGCTGTAGCATTTGGGATTGCGATTTTGATAATCTTACGGCTAACAATAAAATAAGAGAAAACATAAAATTATCTATACAACAATCTGTAAGCAAATATGAGCAGCGGCTGGAAGCTATAAAAGTAGAAATATACATAAAGGAAGAAGAACTGGTAACAAAAATAAATGGCAGGCAGGTAAAAAAAAGAATGGATGTACAGATTATGGCCATCAATAAATTAACGAGTGAAAAATTTATTTACCTCGATCATTTTTTTACCGGGCCATTGTCCTATTATTAAATTAACAGGAGTAGACGAATAAGAAAAACAGCGCAAATAATAGCGTGATGAAAGGGTAGAAAAATAAAATAAAAGATGGTAGAAACGCATCAGCAGATAAAAGACAGGCTTTTAAAAAATGCAGCATTAATATGGGGGCTCAAAGGCACACAAACAGAAAGCAACTTTGACCCGCTGGTGAGTATTTTATTGGGTGCATGTGCCACAGAATTGGAAAAAATATCCCACGATATAGAAGATACAAGAGGCAGAACATTGGAAAGAATGGTGCAGCTTTTATACCCTGAAGTACTCTCTCATGCCATACCTGCACACGCTATAATGTATGCTTACCCGGCAGAGCAAAAGATAACACTACAGGGAGATGCACAGTTTTATTATCAAAAAAGATTTGCACCAGTGGGCGAAGGAACATCTCCCACATGGAAAAATATTTACTTTTCCTGCACGGGTAATTTTGACCTGCACCAAGCAAGCATAAAAATTATAGCAACTACCAAAAATATTTATACTATAACCGATGGTATAAATAAAGGATTGGCTTGCACCAACCCATACAGCCGCACCGCTATATCAACACAAAATTCTTTATGGCTCGGTATAGAAAACATACAGAACCTGACAGGTAACACTAGTTTTTATTTTGAACTTAAAAACGAAGCAAGTAAAAATTTATTTTACGATTATCTTCCTGCTGCAAAATGGTATTTTGATGATGCCCCCGTAAATACACAGCGATATTTTGGAAGTAATATTTCGATAAACGATAAGCCCAACCCAGAGGAAATAATAAGTGGTAAAACTAATGCCATAAACAGGATTTTGAAACACGTAAATAAATTTTATGCAGGCAGGTTTATTACTGCTACCAGTCTGGCCAATAAAAAACAGAACAAAAGCTGGCCCGAGGATGTTAAAAAATTATTTTCGGAAACGGATATAAAAAAGTTAAACGAAGAAAAACTGGGTTGGGTGAGAATAGATTTCCCAGAAAATATAAATATAGGGCAACTACAGGATGATCTTTTTATAAGCCTTAATTGCATACCGGTTATAAACAGGCACCTTATTATATCGCAACAAAAGTTAATGGAGCACCTCAATATTATCCCGCTGGCATCTGAAGAACTTTTTTTAGATATTGCAGAGGTAACAGATATGGAAGGAAATGAAATAGGCAGTGCAGGCAAGGAAGATAATAACACAAAAATAAATCTTCACTTTGGTGGGGTAGAAAGATTTAATGAAAAAAATGCAGTATCAGCAGTAGAAGGATTAATACAGCAACTAAGAGATGAAAGCGCTGCCTATAGCAATATTGGCAATGATTTTTTAAATACTGAATTGAAATCCCTGCAACAAAGCCTTAACAAACTGGAGCAGCAGATTGTAGAAAAGCAATTATTAAAAGGCGATACACCTTACCTCATAGTATCTGATAAAGAGAAAACCGGTACCGGTAATATTTATGTAAAATACTGGACTACCAATGGCGAAGATGCAAATAATATCCGCTCCGGTACATCACTTTCTTTATATAAAAATGCTGATGTGCAAAGCAATAGCGTAAAATTGGTAACCAATGCCATCGGTGGCAGAAATAACCTGAGCAACAGGGATAAAGTGCTGGCATATAAAACCGCATTGCTTTCTAAAGAAAAACTGGTTACAGAAGAAGATATAGCTTCGTACTGCAGGCTGCGGCTGGCTTTGAGAGATGCACAGGTAGAAGTTAAAAAAGGTTTTAAAGTGCAGGATAATAATAAAGGAGGCTTTGTGAAAACAATAGATGTAACCGTTTTCCTTACCGAATATGAATGGAAAATATTATTGACACGTGGCGATATTTCCTTCTGGGAAGAAGACCTCGTTTTTTCTATTACAGAAAATTCAAACTTGTTTATGCCGCTTAGGGTTTTTATAAAATTATCAGAAAATTAAATAGTGGCTATACCCGTACATATAAACGAAGAAATACAAAATTTGCCCAATGATATAAGGGCAGAAGTTATCGTAGATCAACTTATACAAAATGACCTGGTATGGAACGAACTGATTGTGCATACCAACAGGTTTTTTTTTAGGAATTTTAGCAAAGATATTTTTGATGCAGCAATAGACGACAGCAATGATTTTAAAGACATACTGCACCTCAACTTATCCCGCTCTGGCCTGTACGATATATTGCCGGAGGGGTTGTTTTTTCAGCCGGCTACCACTACAAAAAAACCATCTTCCGCAGCAGATATGGCAGAAGAATATAAAATAAATAAAAAACAGGAACTGGAATTAAGAAAATTTTTTAGTCCGCTGGAGAATGAATTTTTTTACCACAGGTACAAGAATTTTACTACGGAAAAATCTTTGCTCAACGGGCTAAATAATGAAGTGCTAAACCAATATTTTATACGTTTTTGGAACCTTGCAAAAGACATAAGCCCAGCCATGGCACTGCGTATAACCCTGCTCCTGCCTTATATACACCAGATAACAGGCGATGCTGCACTTATGGCAGGTTGCCTGCAAAATATTATAATGGAAAAAGTACAGTGCAGTATAAAGAATGAAAACAGCCAGTTGCCCGAAGTATCATTTAATATTTTAGGAAATTTTGATCTGGGCAATGATTTGGTATGCGGCAATAACTATAATGAAGATGAAATTTGTTTTGTGTTTAACCTTGGGCAACTAAAAAAATCTGTAGCTCAAGATTATTTACCCGGCGGAAAACTATATAAAACTTTACAGACATTTTATCGTTTTTTTGTACCGGTAAATGCAAATATTAAAACAGTAATTTCGGTATTGCACAGTAAAGAAAATATGCATATTGGTTTTATGGAAGAAGCCACACTGGGCATAGCAACCGTTATATAATTTAAAAGTATGAGGAGATAAAATATGAGTAAAATTTTTTCGCAACAGGTAATGATGATGCTTGGTATAGCAGGCATAGCAGGACTTAGCATAATGAGCGTATTGGGTGTTTATATTAATAAGCTTAGGGGTAGTTTTGCACCCTACAGAAAAGCTACTATCATTTATTTACTGGTGAGTATTCTTATATTTGGCATTGTTGGTTTTGCAGGCTATCATGTATTTTTTATTCGCCCTGCTATTACATTAATATGTACGCAGTTCATATTTTTTGCGCTCGGTTTATACAACATAAAACTGATGCATAAATATTTAAAATGGAGCGGCGATGATAAAAGTTTTTGGTTTGAAATGATTTTTACCATTGTACTTGCACTATTTGGTTTTATGGCCTTCCTCATTATTTTTACGTGGATGAATAACACGGGCTATCAGTACTATCTTTCTTCATCCGTATTATTTTTTGTAATAGCATTTTTTGTATACAATAGTTTTTTAATGGCGGTAAATATTCCCATGAAAATTTATACCAAATGGTTTTATCCTGTACATGAAGAAGTTGCAGACCCTGAGGAAGGAAAGTTAAAAAACATGCTGGTGATCAGTTTTGAATTTCAAAAGAAAAGAACGGATAAATATTTTACCAACTTTCGTGCAAAAGCCCCGGCAGATATGGAGTTTGGGCAGTTATTTTATTATTTCATAAATGATTATAACGAGCGCCATCCTAACGGAAAAATAGAATTTATAAACGAACGGGCAAGCCCTTACGGATGGGTATTTTATAAGAAACCTAAATGGTACAGTATTGGCACAAAATATATAAATACAGATCAAACTTTTTTTACCAATCACATAAGAGAAAATGATGTGCTGGTTTGCACCAGGGTATAAAAAAAAAGACAAATAATAAGATATTAAACCTGTTACATTTTTACAATCATTGTGTAAATAAAAAATAATGGAAGATGTAAATAATTACCTGCCCGTAAACTGGGTAGATGGAATGAAGATAAACAAGCAGCATTTTATAGCAGAAAGAAATGCACTGCAGCAGCAAATTATTTTTTCTGGCGGCAGCCACATTACCGAAATAAATTATGGCCTGCTTCCTGCCATTGCAAGGGAACATAAACTTTTTAAAATATTTGTGAGCCTGGATAACCAGCAGCAGATACAGGTGAGGCTGGTAAACTGCCGTGCCATTACACCGGGTGGTGCATTTATTAATATTGACGAAGGGCATTATAACGATAATGATGTGGCAGCAAAAGTGCCCGACCTTCAGCTGCCTTTTGCAGACCTTAAAAATAAATCGCTTGTATATTATGTAGTGCTCTCAGTAAATGTGTATGACAAACTGCCCACCGGCAATGCGGACCCAACAGAAGTACCCCCACGCCTGCCTTTTGCAGTGCCACAGTACAGCTTATCTCTTTTGGCAGAAGAAGAATTAAATGGCCGAAAACCCGGGCTTTACCAACTCACTGTATCCCGCCTGGTAATTACAGAAAACAGGATAGAAGCTGATGAAGATTATATACCGCCATGTACAGCTACCGCAAGCCATACTGATTTGGTAGATATTTATTACGGCCTGGAAGAATTTATGAGCAAAATGGAATTGTATTGCATACAAATAAACCAGAAAATACAGCAAAAAAAACAAGGCAATGATATGGCGCTTATTGTACAGAAACTGTGCGATAATATACTGCAATATCAAAACGTATATTTTACACAATTTAAATGGATGGCCATGCAGCAGCCACCTGCAGTTATGCTTTCGCAAGTATCATCAATGGCAAGGCTCATAAAAAATTCGTTGGATGTTTATATTAATTCCGGCAAGGAAGAGCTCATGAATTATTTTGTGGAATGGTGTGATGTAAACCAGGGAACTTTAGAAATGGTTATAACAGAGCTAGGCAATCATAAATATGCACACGAAGATATAAATGCAGCCGTGGTAAAGGTTTCGGACTATTCAAAAATAATATCCTCTCTTTTTTACAAACTAAGCAGGCTAGATTATATAGGCAAAAAGAAAGAAGCAAATATTTTTGTAAAAGAGGAAATTATTAATACCGAATCTGCAGAAAATAATGCCAGGAAAAGAAGAAGTTTTTTAGCCGATTAAAAGAAGCCGAAAATATTTTTCACTAGCTAAATTATATGTAAGCTATATTGCTGAGTTATATTAAATGCTCACACCGCTACTTGTAAAGGCTACAAATTTCTAAGATAAATTTTTAAGAAATAAAAAAATTACGCATAATATTAAAGATTTAATAAAATAAAAGATTTACCCGAAAAAAATAATTTACTATGTCCACAGCCATAAACCTAAAAGATCATAATGCTGCCTTTACCCGGTTTTTAATATTGTTTATCATAACCGTTGCCATGGTGGCAGGGGCATTGTATTTTGATTTTCAAACGCCGCAAAAAGAACTGGAAATATTGAGAGAGCGCAGTGATCTTTTGAGAGACCAGAACCTTGCACAGGAAAATTATAAACGCACATTAGAGGAAACAATAGCCATTATAGGTAGACTGGATAGCAACAACAGCAAAGCAATTATATCTTCTGAAGTAGAGCCTAAAATAGCGATCCTCCGTAATGCTGTAAATATAGATGATAGTACTTCTCCCAAAAGATTAAATGTTATCATTACAAAGCTTGTAAATGAATATAAAAATGCCCGCTTCGATTTTGAAGACTCCCGTGGCTTTCAAGATGAGATAAAGAAAAAAAACAGGGAAATAGCTGAACTGAAAGATAACCTTGATAGATCCCGCAAAAACGAAAAGCCTCCACAATAATATTTTGTACAAATGAAAGTTCTTAGTGCAGCATATATTTCTTCTATCATAAAACCAAGGCAGCAGGATAGTCATAAAGGAACGTATGGCCACAGCCTTATTATTGCAGGGCACAAAGCAGCAATGGGTGCAGCACTCATTGCTGCAAAAGCTTGCCTGCGCAGCGGAACAGGTTTACTTACAGTGAATACGCCGAAGAAGGAGCGGCATATTCTGCAGACTGCATTGCCCGAAGCCATGCTGCTGCTGCGGCATACAGCAGCAGATTATACAAAATATACTGCTACAGGTATTGGCTGTGCACTGGGCACAAATAAAAAAGCATTACACTTGCTGGAACATGTGCTTACTTATTGCAAAGCCCCACTACTGCTGGATGCAGATGCACTCACGCTTCTATCGCAACATAGATATTTATGGAAGCTGTTACCCAAAAACACTATACTCACCCCACATCCAAAAGAATTTGACCGCATGGCTGGTACCAGCTACAACACAGAAGAGCGTAGGTTTAAGGCAGTGACTATGGCCGCAGAAAAAAATATAATCGTAGTTTTAAAAGGCCATGAAACCTGTATAACGAATGGCAGCGAAAGTTTTTTAAACACTACCGGTAATGCAGGGCTTGCAAAAGGCGGCAGCGGCGATATGCTCACTGGCATAATAACGGCATTACTGGCACAAGGCTATGACACTGTACATGCAGCATGCGCAGGCGTGTACATACATGGGCTTGCCGCAGATATTACTTTAGCTATACAAAGCATGGAAAGTATGCTGACCACTGATGTGATAGAAAATTTAGGAGAAGCTTTTAAAAAAATTGAAAGCCTTTTATAAAAATTTTTTCTTAATATTAATCCATTCTTCCTGAAGGATTGCATACAAATACAAATCAATAAATTCATTGTTTACAAACTCTGCTCTTCTTAAAATACCTTCCTGTTTAAAATGGAGTTTTTGAGGTATAGCCTGGCTGCGCATATTTTTAATAGCTGCTTTTATTTCTATCCTTTTTAAACCCAGCACATCAAAGGCGTAATTGATGAGCATAATGCAGCTCTTGGTAATAATACCTTTTCCGGTAGCTTCTTTGCCGAGCCAGTAGCCAATTTCAGCCTTTTTATTTTGATTATTAATGTAGTGTAAACCTATTCTACCAACAAGAATATTATTTTGTAAAATGATAAAACTTACTTCTGTCTTTTGCTTACAAAGTGCTGCACTGCCCGCAAGATAAGCACGGCTATCTTCTATTGTTTTCATACGGGATACCCACGGTAAAAAGGCTGCAAGATGCTGGCGGTTACTGTCAATTAATTTGAACAATTGATGAGTAAATTTTTCATGGGTAAGGTGAAGCGTAATATTTTCATCAACAACTAATTCCATTTTATTATTTTTTTAGGATTGATAGTGTTTTTAAATGCTATTTTAAATCGTAAGAGATACAATCTTCCTCCAAAATTATTATTTACAAATAAATTATCGGGTTACCAAAAAAGCAGCAATTACTTAGATTTTAAAATGTATGGAACACTCCACTAAAAAAAATAAAAATCTATCAGCCATAAGCCGGATCCTGTAACTGTTGCAATTGTATCACAACAGCGGCTGTCATTTATCTTGCCTTTGCATTGCTGCAAAGATCGTAGCTGCCTACCCTCCCCTGTGTTTTGCAAAAAACAAAACAACAAACGAGCCGCTCGCCCTGCGTAAAAACGCCGCCAGGGGTATATGTGGCATTACAGCATGCAAGGTTTACCCGCTCCGCATGTTACCATGTGGGGCTATGAGTTCTTACCTCACTTTTTCACCCTTACCACTGCGTAAACGCAGCGGCGGTTATTTTCTGTGGCACTTTCTCTTTTCTGCTTTCGCAAAAAGCCGGTCGTTAACCGGTGCATTGCCCTGTGCTGTCCGGACTTTCCTCTACTCCGCCAAAGCGGAACAGCGACAGCCGGCTGATAGAAATACAAAAATAAGCTTGTTTGTATTGTGTTAGCGAGGATATTTAGAAACTGTACTTTTTAAAAAATGCTTACAAAGAAAAAGACTAGCTGTAAAAACATTTTATAAAATAATTATTTTAAAATAATTTATGCGTTTATCATAGGGTTAAAACACCCCATAAAAAAGAGTGAAATCACCCGCCGCAATTTGTTTTATAAATTCTAATTTGCATACGGCAAATAAAATAATCTAATGGTACAAGCGATACGAAATATTGTACAATGCTACAGTCACGGCAGTCAATGTAAACAAAGTTCTTCGCACTTTATATTATATTCATTTTAAGAATAATGAAAATAACACTAACAAAATTAATTGCACTGGCATTTAGTATTTTCCTTTCCAAATTTTCGTTTGCACAAATCAATATAAAGCATTTACAAATTGATGGGTATAACTATTTTGTTGAACTGCAACAACAATCCGGCAAAGCAGCCACGCAAAACGAGAAAATTTTATTGCTGAAACAAAATACAAAATGCCAGACGGATTTTTGGAAGCAGTAAATCAAATAAAAACAAACATAAATGCAACAGAACATTCAAACAATTTTGCTCTGTAAGACTGAGGTTAATTTTAAATTAGATGGTTTAAGATTTTTCTTAAAATGAAAGACCTTACTCAAAATCAAATAGTGTTTTTATTGGTATTTCCAAACCTTCCGCTATGTCATACAAGGTAGAAATTGAGGCACTGTGTTCGCCATTTATAATTCTATATATCTGCTTTGTTTCTTTGTTTGAATAGGCGGCAACTTCACTTGCTGTCAAATTTTTATTCTTCAAAATTTTTTTAAAATTTCTCCCAAATAATTTGACATACTTTTCATTGCTTCCATTCACTATCGTAAAGTGAGTATTTTTTCAAAAAATATATTGTCATGTTTGACAATATGGTATTAAACATTTATCTTTCTATTGTAATACGTACTCAGATGAAATTAAAAAATGAAGAAGGGGCGATTGATATGAGCCCACCAATAAATTGTACTTTAGATAATACAAATAATTTAAAAAAATATCATGATAAAGCTCTTCCTTTTATCAATTGTTGTACTTGCATGTACCCCTTTGCTTTGCTTTAGCCAAAAAGCGCAGATTAGTGAAATTGCTATTAGCCCTGTATTGGTTTGGAATAAGACCACTGTATTTGATATCTACAGTGGAGCGAGGGCTGCAAATAAAACTGGCAATGCTGTAAGCACAGGTATCAATATCAATTATTCAAGAACGATTTACAAAAACTTTTTTGTAAACTTGGAGCAGGTTATTTTAAACAAAAGTTTGGGATAAAGAGAGGTTTTGATTTTGAGGAAACCAGAATTGTTACCCGACTCTTTTATACTACTAAATATTATGCATATGATTGTTTGAATTATTTTGGTGGTATCGGATACAATAAATCTTTTTCAAAAATCAATTCTAAGATACTTCCAAATAATTCAGAGATTAGGTTGATTGCTATTTACAATTTTTTCAATACATACAAGCAAGAATTTAAGCATGATTTTAACAATGACTTGTTTGGTAATTTAAATCCACAAATAAGAAAAGAAAATTATTACCTTGGTAATTCGCTTGTTTTAGAAGCAGGCATATACAGACCCATAGGCAAACAATTTAAAGTTGGCTTAGATATTTTATTCCCAGTTTATAACAAATGGCGCAAAGACAAAATATTCAAGGAAGACATGAATGAATTTTATGGCTCAGGCTTCTCAATGGGAAGCTCAATAAACTTTATATATCACATCAATAAAAAAAATTAATATGTACAAAAAAATCACTTTATTAATAGCTTTAGTAACATTGACTATTGCTATAAATGCACAAGTAAAAACCAACTTTAATAATACTGAGAAATTAAAACGACAAAAT
>JANXXM010000160.1 GCA_025350645.1 Ferruginibacter sp. | reverse complement strand
ACCAGGAGGCTATCACCAGATGGATGTGGACTTAGGCAGCCATGGTAAAGGAATTTACAGAGTAGAGCTTACCAATACTAGTGGAGAGAGAATCAAAACAGGTTCGGTAATGGTCTTCTAATTAAAAAATTTAAAAGCTAAACAACAAGCCTCCTTAAACAGGGAGGCTTTGTTGTTTATAAGATTTTATTGCTTTATAGCAACACTTATATTTAGAAAAAGAAACTTAAAAAAATATATTAACTTTGCAGCCCCGTTAAAAAACCACGGGGTCATTTTATGTCATTTAATATTAACAAACAATTAAACGCAGAAGATCAGGAGCCGAAGGCTGCAGATGCAACCGAGGCCACTGCGACAACAAACACACCTGAAGCTATAGATACATCTGTTATGGATGCGGAAATAGCAACTTACGAAGCTACTAAAACCGAAGCCCCAAAGGCTGAACCAAAAGTAGAAACTGCCCACGATGATTTTGACTGGAGCAGGGATAAACGAAATGTATCTGCTTATTCTAAAGAAGATAAAGCAAAATATGATACCGTTTATGACAATACCTTCAAGCAAATTAATGATGGTGAAATGATTCAGGCTACTATTGAATCTTTAACCAAAACAGATGCTGTTGTAAATATTGGGTTTAAAAGCGATGGACTAATATCCCTTAACGAATTTAGAGATATACCAGGCGGTGTAAAAGTAGGAGATGTAATTGAAGTAATGGTAGTGGAAAAAGAAGACCGGGAAGGCAACCTGCATCTTAGCCGCAAAAGTGCCCGCACCACCCGTGCATGGGAAAGAATTGTGGAGGTTAATAAAACCGGCGAAATTGTTACCGGCCTTGTTACCAGCAAAACAAAAGGCGGGCTTATTGTTGATGTTTTCGGAATGGAAACATTCTTGCCGGGTTCTCAGATTGATGTTAAACCTGTAACAGATTACGATCAGTTTGTAGGTAAAACAATGGAATTTAAAGTAGTAAAAATAAATGAAGCTATTAAAAATGCTGTAGTTTCTCACAAAGCTCTCATTGAAAGTGACATTGAAGCTCAAAGGGCAGAGATAATCGGTAAATTGGAGAAAGGACAGGTATTGGAAGGAACTATTAAAAATATTACTGATTTTGGAGCATTTCTGGATTTGGGCGGTTTAGACGGTTTATTGTATATCACAGATATTTCCTGGGGCCGCATAAATCATCCGTCAGAAGTATTGAAGATGGATCAAAAATTAAATGTGGTTGTCCTTGATTTTGATGATGATAAAAAACGCATCAGCTTAGGTTTAAAACAACTTACTCCTCATCCTTGGGATACTTTGTCTGAAAATATGGTAGAGGGAGAAGTAGTAAAAGGTAAAGTGGTTAATATTGAAGATTATGGTGCGTTTTTAGAAATTATGCCAGGTGTAGAAGGATTAGTACACGTAAGTGAAATTACATGGGCTAATACTCCTATCAATGCAAAAGAATTCTTTAAACTTGGGGATGAATATGAAGCAAAAGTGGTAACTCTTGATAAGGATACCCGTAAAATGAGTCTTTCTATTAAACAGCTAACAGAAGACCCATGGAGTACTATCGAAAACAGTTTTCCTGAAGCGAGTAAGCACATGGGTATTGTAAAAAACATTACTCCTTATGGTGTATTTGTAGAGTTGAGTACTGGTATTGGGGGCATGATTCACATTAGCGATTTAAGCTGGCTAAAGCGATTTAATAATCCAAATGAATACACTAAAGTAGGGAACGAAATAGAAGTGATGATTTTGAGCATTGATAAAGAAGGTCGCAAATTACAACTAGGACATAAACAAATAGAAGAAGATCCATGGAACAGCCTAGAAGATACATTTGCTGTAGGTACTTTGCATGAAGGTACAGTAAGTAAAAAAGATGATAAAGGAGCTGTTGTACAACTACTTTATGGTTTAGAAGGATATGCACCTGCCCGCCATTTGATGAAAGAAGACGGAAAAGCTATAACACAGGATGAAATTGCTAATTTTATAGTAATAGAATTTGACCGTAATGATAAGCGCATCGTTTTAAGCCACACAAGATTATGGGAGCAGGAAAAAGAAGAAGAAAGGCAGGTAGAAATGAAAGAAAAAAGAGCCGAAGTAGAATCTACCAAAAAAGCTGTAAAAACAATACAGGCTAAAGTAGAAAAAACAACATTAGGTGATCTCGGAGCATTAGCAGATTTAAAAGCGAAATTCAGTAGCGATGAAGCTGATGCAGCAGTTAAATCAAACGAAGAAGAACCAAAAGCAGAATAACCCTATTTTATATAAATAATAATATATATAGCAGGAAAAATAGCTGATAATAGTTATAGGACTTAATTTTTTTTCAATGTTAAAAGAAGTTTATTGAAAACTGTTTTCAATAAACTTCTTTTTTTAGTAAAAGTTCAAAAAAACCATAATAAGATTGCGTCAGCTTATCTACCATTTTTTGGGGCAACATAATCTTATCTTAATCTTATTACTAACAGGTCTCCTACAAAACTTGCCTCCTTTTTAGATTAAGAGCTGAAAAATAAATCTTTGATCTGAAAATTACTACCTATTTTTTACAATAAAATCAAGGAATAACTGCTAAAAAACAAAAAAGAATTCTCTATTTTTTGTTTACTTAAAACGGTAAGTATTTATACTGTTTTTTATTAAAAATTTGGTGCCCCGCAAAGTTTCAGCTTTATCAAACTGTTAATTTCTGTTTAAAACTAAAGTATTGATAATTGTATTTGTATTAATAATATGGAGAAAAGAATGGATAATTTTTTAAATTTAATAAAACCAAGTTTATTTACTTGCCGTACATGATGAAAACAATTTTTTAATCGCTTAAAACAAATTTTTATGAAAAAAATTAAGAGTCTTTTAATGATAGCTGCTGTTATATTTACAGCTACTACAGCTACTGCACAAATGGAAAAAACAGTAATGGTAGGTGGTGCAGCAATGTACCCCAGCAAAAACATTATTGAAAACGCTGTAAATTCTAAAGATCATACAACATTAGTTGCTGCTGTAAAAGCTGCAGATCTAGTAGAAACTTTATCTGGCACTGGGCCATTTACGGTATTTGCACCTACTAATGCTGCATTTGCTGCATTGCCAGCAGGCACAGTAGATAATCTATTAAAGCCAGAAAATAAAGCAGCTCTACAAGGTGTACTTACTTACCATGTAATAGCAGGTAAATTAAATGCAAAAGATGTAGCAGCAGCAATAAAAGCAGGTAATGGTAAAGCTGTTGTAAAAACAGTAAACGGCCAGGAACTTACATTTTCCATGAAAGGAAATAAAGTAAAAATAACAGATGCCACTGGTGCTTCAGCTTTTGTGACTATTGCCGATGTAAATCAGAGCAATGGTGTAATACATGTAATTGATCACGTATTGCTTCCAAAAATGTAAATCAATCAATCAAGCATAAATAAAAGAGGTTTCTCCAAATTGGGAAACCTCTTTTTATTAAACATAAGCATTGATTGCTTAACAGATAAATTTAACAAAATTTAAAACAATTATTATTAAAAATAAATTATAATACCTTTTATAGTTCCTTTCGAAATAATTTCTATTTTCTATTTTCAGGATAGCTGGCTGGAAAATTTCAGTAAAAAATTGTTACTCAAAACTTGCTTTTATTTTACCGCTCAGGTCTGTAGTTACCATACGGCAAGCAATGTTTATCATATTTTTAAATGCAGTACTGCCACTTATGCCATGACCAATGATTACAGGCTTTGCAACACCAAGTACAGGTACACCACCATACGTTTCAAAATTAAAACGATCAAAATGTTCATCCTCAATATTGCGTCGTTTTACAATATCGTAAATGCTTTCAGCAAGCTTTAGTACTACATTTCCTGTAAAGCCATCGCATACCATTACATCTGCTTTATCTATCAAAATATCTCTGCCTTCTATGTTTCCAACAAAATTAATATGGGTATTTTCTTTCAATAAAGGGTAAGCAGCCTGTGCCAGCAAGTTTCCTTTTCCTTCTTCTTCACCTAAATTTACCAGCCCAGTTTTCGGTTTTTTTATTTTGAGAATATGTTCTGCAAATAAAGAACCCAGTGTAGCAAACTGGTTAAGATTTTCCGGCTTGCAATCTGCATTTAAACCAACATCTACAAGTAGCCCCAGGCTACCGTTTTCCCGTGGCATATAGGCACCTATTGTTGGCCGTAAAACACCTTCTATTGTTTTTATGCTAAAGAGTGCACCTACCATCATAGCGCCGGTATTACCGGCACTTATAAATGCATCTATTTTTCCGGTAGCCAGTAATTGAAACCCAACAGCAATAGAGCTTGCCTGCTTTTCTTTTAATGCTTTTGTAGGATGTTCATGCATTTCTATTATCTGTGGGGCATGCACTATGGTATATTGCGCCCGCGGCAGGGGATTGTTTTTTACTACTGTAGTTATCTTCTCTTCATCACCTATCAAAACAAGCATCGTTTCCGCTGCATTATCTGCTAAAAAAGCAGCCGCTCCTTTCACCGCTTCCAGAGGAGCATAATCGCCACCCATCATATCAAGCCCGATAGTGATCATGTGCAAGAATTTTAAAATTAAAAATTCCAAAACCGAACTTGTAGTTATGCAAGACCGACCTCGGAATTAAAAGTTTTTTCAGCTAAAAATTATACGGCTCTTAAAGGTGCTTTTTCAGAAACAACTTTTCCTTTATAATACAATTTACCTTCACTCACATGCGCTCTGTGGCGTACGTGTGTTTCGCCTGTGGTGCTGTCTATGCTAAGCGTTGGCTCTACGGCTTTGTAATGCGTTCTTCTTTTTGCACTGCG